>NZ_JBHWIR010000053.1:21243-41346 GCF_042731835.1 Kitasatospora sp. NPDC059817
TTTGGTCGGGGGTGGGCCCTTGGGGGGGGCTTAACGCGCCCGGGGGGGTCTCGCTCCCGGCGCCCCGCCCCCCCCCGCGGGGGGGGCCGGGCGCGCGCCCCGGGCCCCTCCTCGTGCATGTGTCCCATCCTCGTGCGCTGTGTCTCAGCGCACCCGGGTGGAGAACAACCGGGCCGACCAGTACACCGACAGCACGGTCATCACCACGACGACCAGCAGGCCCTGCCACACCGCACTGTCCCCGAGGTGGCCGGAGAACAGCGCGCGCATGCCCTCCACCGCCCAGTAGAAGGGGTTCCACTTGGCGGTCTGCTGCAGCCAGTGCGGTGCCAGGGTGAGCGGCAGCAGCACCCCCGAGAGCAGTGCGATCGGCTGTGCGAGGGTGTTCACCACCGGTGCCATCGCCGCGTCCGTCGGCACCATCAGCGCGATGCCGTAGGAGATCGCCGAGGTCATCAGCGCCAGCAGCCCGAGCAGCAGGTAGGCGAGCAGCAGGTTCAGCGGGCTCACCCGCAGCCCGAACGGCAGCGCGATCAGGGTGATCAGGATGGCCTGCACCAGCAGCGCCACCATCTCCCGCAGCGCCCGCCCGAGCAGCAGCGCCAGCCGGCTCACCGGCGTCACCCGGGCGCGCTCGATGATGCCGGCCTTCAGCTCGCCGAGCAGGCTGAAGCCGGTGAACAGCCCGCCGAAGATGCACAGCACCGCCAGCAGGCCCGGCACGTACACCTGGTAGGTGTCGGCGTAACTGCTGGTACCGCCGGGGACGAGCACCTTCTTCAGCAGCGGGGCGAACAGCAGCAGGTAGAGCACGGGCTGGATGATCCCGACGGCGATCCAGATCGGGGTGCGGATCATCAGCAGCACCTGGCGCTGGAAGACCAGCCAGGTGTCGCGGGCGAGCTTCATGGTCTCCCCAGGAGTGGGCGGATCAGGACTGCTGGAGCGAACGGCCGGTGCGGGCCAGGAACACGTCGTCCAGGCTGGGGCGTTGGAGCTGGACGGTGCCGGGTGTCACGCCCGCCCCGTCCAGCGCGCGCAGCAGCTGCGGGATGGCCGCCGCGCCGTCCTCCAGGTAGAGCCGCAGTCCGTCCTCCCCGCTGAACTCCAGCCGGTGCAGGTAGGGCTGCGGGCGCAGCACCTCGGCGGCCCGCTCGGCGACGCCCTCTCCGGGCTCCAGTCCGAGCAGCACGACGTCGCCGGAGATCTCGCGCTTGAGCACCTCGGGCGTGCCCTCGGCCACCACCTGGCCGTGGTCGACGATCGCGACCCGGTCGCACAGGGCGTCGGCCTCGTCGAGGTAGTGGGTGGTGACGACGACGGTCATGCCCTCGGTGCGCAGCCGGCGGATCTCCTCCCACACGTACGCCCGGCTGGCCGGGTCCAGCCCGACCGTGGGCTCGTCCAGGAACAGCACCCGGGGCTCGTGGATGACGCCGAGCGCGATGTCCACCCGGCGGCGCTGGCCGCCGGAGTAGGTGGCGCACGGGCGGTCGCCGAATTCGGCCAGGTCGAAGGCCTTGAGCGCGCCCTCGGCGGCCTGGACGGCCTGCGCCTTGGCGGCGCCGTACATCCGGGCCTGGAGCACCAGCTCCTCGCGGGCGCTGACGGTGTCGGTGGTGCCGCCGCCCTGGGCGACGTAGCCGATCCGGCGGCGTACACCGGCCGGGTCGGTGAAGAGATCGGCCCCGGCGATGCTGGCCTGACCGCCGTCCGGGCGGATCAGGGTCGCCAGCATGCGCAGGGTGGTGGTCTTCCCGGCGCCGTTGGGCCCGAGGAAACCGTAGATCTCGCCCGCGTCGACGGACAGGTCGATGCCGCGCACAGCGTCGACGGTGGGGTTCTCGCCGCTCTTGCGGGAGGTCTTCTTGCGATAGGACTTGCGCAGTCCCGTGGTCTCGATCAACCGGAACTCCCGTGCTGGGATGGGCTGCCACGGCACCTGGGAAGGCGGTGCTCGGCACCTGCGAAGGCGGTGCTGGGCGCCACCCTAGGGCGAACCCCGGCCCGGAGACAATGGCCTAGACCAATGGACGTTGATCTTCCGGTCTGCTACAGGGACCCCGGTAGCGGCTGCCGGAAGTCCCGCCCGGCTCGGGCCGCCAGGCCCTCCAGCCGGTCCGCGGCCGCGGCCGCCCCGCCGCCCGCGCGCAGCGCCTCGCCGACCCGAACCGCGTTGTGCCGGTAGTCGGCCGTGTCCAGGACGGCCCGCAGGGCCTGCGCCAGCCGCTCCGGCGTCACCCGGGCGAACGGCACCCGCAGCCCCGCCCCGGCCGCCGCCACCTGCGCCGCGACGAACGGCTGGTCGTGCCGGATCGGTGCGGTGACCAGCGGCAGGCCGTGCGTCAGGGCCTCGCCGACGGTGTTCATCCCGCCGTGGCACAGCACCGCGTCCAGCGCGCCGCGCGCCATCAGCTCCAGCACCGGCGCCCGGTCCACCGCGACGGCCTGCGGTGGCAGTTCGGGCAGCAGCTCGCGCGGGGCGGCGAACACCGGCTGCACGTCGTCGCCGCACAGCTCCAGCGCCCGGGCGGCCCGCGCGTGGAAGTCCGCGCCCAGCTCGCCGGCCAGCGTGCCCATGGTGACCAGCACCCGCCGGCGCCCGGGCAGCAGCCGCTCCCACGGGAAGTCCGGGTCGGCCGGCCGGGCGGACTGGACCGGCCCGACCAGCGCGTGGTGCGGGGGCGGCGCGTCGTCACCGGTCAGCGCGGGGCCGGTGGTCGCCAGCACCAGGGCGGGCGAGAAGCGCGGGTCCACGTACTCCTGCGCGGGCAGCCGGGCACGCTCCCACAACCCGCGCAGCAGGCCGGTCATCCAGGCCTCCACCTGCGGCAGTGCCCGGTACGGCCGGCCCAGTTCCATCGCCCCGGGCGCGAAGCTCGCCCACGGCAGGCCGTGCCGGTGGGCGGCCAGTGCGCCCGCCGGGGTGTGCTGGTCGACGAGCAGGACGTCCGGCCGGAACTCCCGCACGATCGCGTCCAGCGGCTTCGCGGTGAACCGCGCGTACGGGACGATGAAGCCCTCCCAGAGCGAACGCAGCGCGGCGAGCCCGTGCCCGCCCTGCGCCCGGAACGCCCGGGTGCCGGTGCCGAGCACCTGGGCCTGGGGGCCGAGCAGCGGGCGCAGCACCGACTCGGTGCCGGTCCAGGCGACGTCGTGTCCGCGCGCGGTCAACTCGGCGGCGATGCCCGCCGCGGGATTGACGTGCCCGGTCAACGGGGGCATCACCAGCAGGAACCGGGTCATCGTGCACCCTCCTCGGGGATCAGTTTCTGCAGGTCGGCGACGGTCAGCGCTTCCAGGGCGGCCAGGTCCAGCCCGGCGCGCAGCCGGGCCAGGTCGGCGGCCGGGCCGAAGCGTTCGCGCAGGCGCCCGGCGAGCGCGGCCAGCTCGCCCTCGTCGAGCAGCAGGTCGCCGTCCAGCCGGGCGTCCGGGGTCAGCCGGTCGGCCCAGCCGGGGGGCGCCCCGGCGGCCTCGACCAGCAGCGCGACCAGCTCGGGGTGCAACGGCGCGGCGGGGTGGTGCGGTTCACGGTCGGACGACGTGTGAGAAATGGCATCGGACATCGAAGGGGGTCTCCCACCTGCTCGACGGCACGGGGGTGAACGCGCCCGCCCCGGAGGCGGATTCGGCGGCCTCGGAGACGAACGCGACGGTGAAGGGGCCCGAGATCACTTGTGCGACCAGGCGGGCGTCGGAATACTAGCCCGCGTGACAGCACTGGAGGCAGTGGCCGTTCACCTCCCCCCGCACGCCGTGCCCATCGAGGCGGTTGGTGAGCGGATCGGCCTGACCCCACGTCAACTTCGACTCTTCCGCCGCTTCCACGGACTGGACCAGCTCCGTCTGGACCCGTCCGGGACGCTGCCCGACCTGCTTGACTCCGCCCTCGACAACCTGCCTGAGCTGCGCGGACGCGAACGGGACGTCCGCTTCGTGATCCACGCGCGCAGCATGCCGGTGGCGGTGCCCTACCCGCTCAACCCACTGCACGACCTGCTCGCCCCGCGCGGCCTCGCGCACGCCAACGCCTTCACGGTGACCCACCACGCGTGCGCGGTGGGCCTGCTGGCCATCGACCTGGCCGGCCGGCTGCTCGCCGCCGAGCCCGACCCGCGGGCGCTGGCGCTCATCCTGGCGGGCGAGAAGACCTTCACCAAGGACGCCCAGGTGGTGCCCGAGACGGGTATCTTCGCCGAGGGTGCGGCCGCCTGTCTGGTGAGCGCCGACGGCGAGCGCCACCGGGTGCTCTCCTTCGCGGTGCGCCAGCGCCCGGAGTTCGACGGCCGACTGGCCGAGGACGCGGACCTCCTGGCCCGCTACCAGCGCGAGTACCCGAACGTGATGGTGGAGGCGATCGAGGCCGCCCTGGACGAGGCAGGTCTGGACCTCTCCGACCTGGCCGCGGTGCTTCCGCACAACGTCAACCAGGCGTCGTGGCGGATGATAGCGCGCCGGATCGGCTATCCGCTCGACAAGGTGGTGCTGGACAACGTGCTGTCGGTGGGGCACAGTTTCGCTGCGGACAGCCTCATCAATCTTCACACCGCCACCACGCGGGGGCTGCTGCGCCGCGGCGACCACTACCTGATCGCCGCCGCCGGTGTCGGAGCCACGTTCTCCGCGATGGCGGTCCGCTGCTGACGAAGCGTCGGCTTCGTCCATCCTTCCCATGCCAGACCACTCTCCCACGTACGACGGGACGGGACACCCATGTCAGAACCTGTGGTCCAGACCACTGACCCCGAGCTGCGCGAGCGGATCCGCACCGGCATCGGCGAACTGCTGCCCCGCGTCCTCAAGCGCGAACTGCCCGAGATCCCCGAGAACGCCTGCCTCTTCGACGACCTCGGCCTCACCTCGGCCGGCACCATCGAGCTCATCCTGGAGCTGGAGGAGTCGCTCGACATCCAGGTGGACGTCGAGCAGATCACCGAGGACGACCTGCGCTCGGTCACCAAGCTGGCCGACTACGTCGCCGGACACGTCATCCCCGAGGACTGACCAGGTGGCCGACCACGGCCTGCGGATCACCCGGGTGCTCGCGCGGCGCTTCGACGGGCGCTCGGAGGCCTCGCTCCACCCGGACCTGCGGGTGTTCGTCTCCGACCTCGTCCGCCCCTACGGCCTGCCGCTGCGCGAGGACCTGCTGCGCGAGGGCGTCGGCCACTCCTACGAGGAGCTGGCCGCCGACCTGCTGCGCGAGGCGCTCGCCGAGGACGAGCCCGTCGACCTGCTGATCCTGGCCTTCGACACCCCGGACGTCCGACCGGGCGCGCCGTCCTCGCTGGCGCTCAGCCGGTCCTGTCCGGGCACGCCGCTCGCCTTCGCGGTCTGCGACCAGGGCGTCGCCGCGGCCTTCACCGCGCTGCGCCTCGCGGTCGACTACCACCGCACCGGATCCTGCCGTCGGGCGGTCGTGGTGCTCGCCGAGCAGACCGCGCTGCACCACGAGCCGGCCGCGCCGGTGTCGCTTCCGGAGCGGCACGGCGTGGTGGTGCTGGTCTGCGAGGAGGCCCCCGGGCCTGATATGACGATCCATCAGATGCCTGGTGCCGGGCTGCCGGACACGGCGGTGCGGGATCGGGCTGCCGGGCTGGGGTCCGACCCGGCGCTCGTGCTCGGCCCCGGGCTGGCCGGTGCCGAGAGCCCGGCCGCCCAGCCGTTCACCGGGGCCTGGGCGGAGCTCGCCGAGCAGCTGCCCGCCTGGCGGGCGCAGGGGCGCCCCGTCCTGGTCGCCGACCTGGACCGCCGGCTCGGCGTGCTGAGCACGTTGACCCTTCCGTAGCCATGGTTCGGTTCATGCCAACTCGCTTGTCTCGCACAGGAATTGGCGAACCATCGGTTTGGTAGACGATTGGTCTGGACCAGCGTGCGAGGTCGCTGGTAGCGTCCCGATCGCACCCCCGCTGAACCCTTCCCGGCGAGCCGAAAGGCGCGTACGACGTGACCCCGTACGGCGAGACACAGACCAGTAGGCGGATCGAGGTCCGGTACGCGGCCCCGGCCGACGGTGCGGCCGGCGGTTCGGGGCCGCTCACGCTCGGCCAGGACAACATGATCCGGTGCATCGGGCGTGACGCCCCCGAGCAGATCAACAAGGATTCGCTCTGGCCCGTCCCGGACGGCACCTCGGTGTCGGCCGGGGTGGCCGCCCTGCGCCGGCTCGTCGAACGGCACGAGTCGCTGCGCACCTCCTTCCCCGCCGGCCCCGGCGCGGACGGCTTCCCGGAGCGCCAAGTGGTGCACCCGGAAGGCCGGTTCACCGTCACCGTGATCGAGGCGGGCGATCGCGACGGCACCCAACTGGACGCGTTCGCAGCGGAGTTGGGCCGAGCCGACGTCGCCGTTCCGTTCGACCTGGCCGCCGCCCCGCGGCTGCGCGTCACCCTCGTCGCCGACGGGGAGCAACTGCTGCGGCTGGTTGCGGTGGTCTGCCACGCGGGCGCCGACGGCGCCGCCACCGTGCTGCTGATCCAGGACTGGCTGGACCTCGCCGCCGGCAAGGACCTCCCGCCGGTCACCGCCCCGACCCCGCTGCGGATCGCGGACGCGGAACGGAGCGCGCAGGGCCGCCGCAAGTCGGCCGCCGCCCTGCGGTACTGGGCCCGCAGCCTCGCCACCGGCCCGCAGGTGGTGTTCGCCGACGCGCGGATCACCGGCCCCCCGCGCGACCACTCGGCCGTCCTGGTCCGCTCCCGCACCGCCGCCGAGGACCTCGCCGCCGTCTGCCGCCGCACCGGCGCGAGCCCGTCCGTCGTCCTGCTCGCCGCCTTCGCCGCGCTCGTCACGCACCGGTCCGGCCGTCCCGAGCTGGCGCTCTCGGCGCTCTCCGCGAACCGCCAGCGCGCCGCCCTGGTCGACCACGTCGGCACCCTGGCGCAGGACGCCCTGATCCGGCTCGACACCGGGGCGGCCGACCTCGACCAGCTGATCGGCCGGGCCAAGGCGGCCTCGCTGAGCGCCTACTGGCACAGCACCCTGGACGCCGAACAGGTCTGGCGGCTCATCGAGGACTGCGCCCACCTGCGCGGCAGCCGCTTCCCCCGGCATGTCGTGGTCAACGACCTGAGCCTGACCATCCCCGCGGCCGTCGCCGACGCCCAACCCGCCGCGGCCGCCGACCCCGAACTGACCCGGGTGCCCGCCCCGCCGCTGCCGGTCCGGCTGATGTTCACCATCCTGCGGATCAGCGGCAGCCTCGACTTCGCCCTGATCAGCTGCCCGCAGGTGCTGGACCCGGACGAGACCGACCGGTTCGCGCAGGCGCTGCTCGCCGTCCTCGCCGCCGCCGCCCGCGGGCCCGTGCCGCTCGACGCCCTGCCCGGCGTCGGCGGCGTGCCGACCCCCGGCCGGAGCGGGGAGTGGCACCTGGTCGACGGCTCCTGGATCGACCTGGCCGCCGTCCGCGCCCTGCTGGAGGCCGCCCTCGGCGCGCGGGCGGACATCGAACTGGCGCTGGACGAGGGAAGGCTGACCGCCAGGCTGACCAGCGCGGACCACGAACTCACCCCGGCCGTCGCCCACCACGCGGTGGTCGCCGCCCTGCCCGGCCGCGACACGGCGATGGCGCCGCACCACTACGTCGTCCGGCACACCGGCCCCGGGGCGGAGGCCGTCACCTCCGGCGGCGGCCGCGACCCGGACATCGCCGCCCGGCAGGCGGCGCTCACCTGAACGGGGGGAGGACGGGCAGACGCGGTCGGCTCACTCCAACGGGTCCTCGCCGTCCCACCGGACGTCCCACGAACACACCGAGGTCGCCCCCGAGGTGAGCCCCCACGGGCTCGGCACCTCCTCCTCGTCCTCGTCGCCCTGCACCGGCAGCCGGTCGATCGCCGCGACCAGCCGCGGCGGCAGTTGCGGCGCCAGCCCGTGGTGGACCCGGGACAGGATGTCGCGCCGCACGTCGTCCGGCAGCAGCGGCCTGGTCATCCGCAACGGCATCGGCCCGGAGGGGCGTCCGGCCGCCGCCAGCTGGTCTGACCAGGCCCGCCAGTAGTCGGCGTCGTCGTTCTCGCCGAGCTTCAGATGGTGCAGGTGCAGGCAGTACGCCGCCGTGCCGCAGCCCGATCCGGCGGCGAAGCGCCACCAGAACTCGGCGCCCTCCTCCCGCCCGGTCGCGTACAGCAGCGCGGCGAACACCTCCGCCCCCTCGGGCTGGATCCGGCGGGCGTTCACCAGGAGGTCGAGCCCCCGGGAGGCGTCCGGCGCGCCCAGCACCAGGGCCACCACCAGGCCCAGTTCGAAGGCGGCCTGCTCGAACTCCGACGGCAGGTGTGTCGGCGCGGCCGTGAGCCGGGCCTGGCGCAGTGCTGCGATGCGCTCGGCGTGCGCGCGTTCCGGCCGGGGCACGTGAACCACCGCACGCCCCCCACCGCTCGTACCCGCCCCACCGCTCGTACCCGCCCCGTCGGGCGGGTCGGCTTCCGGCCCGGGCGTCACAGCTGACCCGCGCGGTCCGGCAGTTCACCCGCGCGGTCGGCCGGTTCGCCCGAGCTGTCCGGCAGTTCGCCCACCCCGAGCCGGCGCGCCAGCCGCTCCCGCGCGTGCCGCAGGTTGGAGTGCACCGTCGCCACCGGCCGCCCCAGGTAGGCCGCGATCACCTTGACGTGCAGGCCCAGCAGGTACCGCAGGATGATCACATCCCGCTGCCGGTCCGGGAGTTCGAGGATCGCCGCGTACAGCCGCACCTCGTCCGCCTCGCTGTGCAGCAGCCCGTTCGCGACCTGCTTGAACGCGCCGATCACCGCGGCGAAGGTGACGGCCTCCACCGCCACCGGTTCCTCGGCGGACATCCAGTCCGAGACGTGCCGGTTCGCCAACCGCCAGGCGTACGCGGCCGGCTCCTCGAACCGCAGCACCTGCGGCCAGCAGCGGGCCAGGTCCGCCTTCACGGCCTCGACCACCAGCGCGGCGTCCGCCTGGCCGCCTATCCTGGTCAACGCGAGGGCGTGCCAGGCGGGTTCATGGGTCTCGCAGAACGACGCGTAGGTGAGGTCCAGCCGCAGGCCGAGGTCGCCACCGGCCTCCCGGTCCGACTCCGGGCCGTCGGCGCGCTCCAGCGTGGGCCCTCCCCGGTACCCGCGCACGGGGGCGCCCCTGTCGATCGTCATCGAGCCTGCTTTCCGTGGCCGCCGGCAGCTCGGCGGTCCACTCGAGGGTCGGGCTGTCTGCGCCCATCCTCAGTCCATCCGGCTCGTCACTCCAGGCCGTATCCCGAATACGGATTGTCATCCCATCGGATCAGTCGACCGGTTGGAATGCGGCGGACCGCGCCTGACCTCCGGATACGGTGGGCACCAATCGACAGGTGTCCGCGACGCCAAGGGGAACGCGATGAGCCTCTACGACGGAGTCGACCTGCGGCTCAACATGCCGCACTCGGCCCGGATGTACGACTACTACCTCGGCGGCTTCACCAACTTCGCCGCCGACCGCGAGGCCGCCGGGCACGCCCTCGCCCTCGGACCCTGGCTGCGCGTCGCCGCCCGCGCCAACCGGTCCTTCGTCCACCGCTCCACCCGTGCCCTCGCCCGGGCCGGCATCGACCAGTTCCTCGACATCGGCACCGGCATCCCCACCCCGCCCAACCTCCACGAGGTCGCCCAGAGCGTGGAACCGTGCGCCCGCGTCGTCTACGCCGACAACGACCCGATCGTGCTCTCACACGCCCAGGCCCTGCTCACCGGCACCCCCGAAGGCCGCACCGCCTACGTCGAGGCCGACGTCACCGACCCCGCCCGGCTCCTCGCCTCGCCCGGCCTGCGCGACACCATCGACCTCACCCGGCCCGTCGCGCTCTCCCTCAACGCCCTCCTGCACTTCGTCCCCGACACCCACGGCGCCCACGAGCTCGTCGAGCACCTCAAAGCGGCCCTCGCCCCCGGCAGCGCCCTGGTGATGACCCACGTCACCCCCGACTTCGCCCCGGCCGAGATCGCCGGCCTGGTCCGGATCTACGAATCCGCCGGCACCGCCGCCCAGGCCCGCACGCTCCCCGAGTTCACCCGCTTCTTCGACGGCTGGAGCCTCATCGCCCCCGGCATCGTCCCCACCCCCCACTGGCGTCCCACCCCCACCGACCCGCCGGCCACCGCCCCCGAAGCCGCCGCCTACGCGGCCGTGGCCCTCAAACCCTGACCCCGCCGGCCTCGCCGCCCCTACCCGCCCCACCTGTGCGGCCTCGCCGCCCCGGGGACAGACTGGTGGTGGATCGATGCTGCCCGTGAGGCTGGGAGAGGCATGCTGCTGGGACTCACCACCGCCTTGGTCGCGACCGTGTGCTTCGGGTTCGGGGCGGTGTTCCAGGCGCGTGGGGCGCGGTCGGCGCCGCAGGCGGACCGGGTGCGGGCGGGGCTGCTGGCCGCGCTGGCGCGCTCGTGGGAGTTCCTGCTCGGCACCGTGCTGGACATCGTCGGTTTCGCGCTGAGCATCGTGGCGCTGCGCAGCCTGCCGCTGTTCCTCGTGCAGGCCGTCACCAATGCGAGCCTGGCCGTGACGGCGCTCGCCGCCGTCCGGCTGCTCGGGGCACGGCTGCGCCGGGGGGACGCGGTCGGAATCGTCGCCGTGGTGGTCGGCCTGACGCTGCTGGCGTCGGGGTCGGGCCGGGAGGGCCGGGAGCACGCCCCGCCGCTGTTCCACTGGGCGCTGCTCGCGACGACGGCCGTGATGCTGTTGCTGACCCTCGTCCTGGTGCGCCGGGCCGGCACCGTGGCGGCGGCCGGGCTGGGGCTGCTGGCGGGGGTGGGGTTCGGGGTGACGAGCCTGGCGGTGCGGGTGATGGACGCGTCGAGCCTGGTCACCGTCCTCACCGACCCGGCGGCGTACGCGCTCGTGGTGGGCGGCCTCGGCGGCTACCTGGCGTACGCGCTGGCTCTGCAGCGCGGCACGGTCACGGCCGCGACCGCCGCCGGGACGGTTGCCGAGACCTTCGGTCCGGCGCTGGTGGGCGTGGCGGCGCTGGGCGACGCGGCGCGTCCGGGGTTCGAGTGGTGCGCGCTGGCGGGCTTCGCGGTGGCGGTGGGCGGCACCTTCCTGCTGTCCAGGTTCGGGGAGTTGGAGGGGCAGTCCGCGGAGGTGGCCGGTGCGCGGCCGGGCGTGGCGGACCGGGACCCTGAACCCGGTCCGGGTCCGGAGGCGGAGTCCGAGCCGGCCGTCCCGCCCCGGTAGCCCGGGCGGCGCCGCCGTGCGAAGGTGACTTGCCGGACAAATCGGACGGTTGAACGCCCACGGAGCGGCAGGTGCGCGATGGCGGACGAAGCCCAGCCGGGCCCCCGACGGCCGGGGCCCGGCGGCCCGGCGGTCGTGGGGGAGACCGGCGGCTCGTGCGGGGGGCGGCGGGGCACCGCCGACCCTCCGGTCGTGCTCGTCACCGGCGCCTCCTCCGGCATCGGCCTGGCCACGGCCGTCCGCCTGGCCGACGCCGGCTGGCGGACCCTGCTGTCCGGTACGGACGGCGCCCGCCTGGACGAGGTCGCCGCCCGGACCGGTGGCCGCGTCCTGCCCGAGGACCTGAGCAAACCGGACGGCCCGAGCCGGCTCGCGGAGGCGGCCCTCGCGGAGGCCGGCCGGGTGGACGCGCTGGTCGCCAGTGCGGGCCTGGGGTGGTGCGGACCGTTCGCGGACACCCCCTCGGACGTCCTGGACCGGATGATCGAGGTCAACTTCGCCGCCCCGCTGCGGCTGGTCCGCCTGCTCCTGCCGGGCATGCTGGAGCGCCGCCGGGGCCGGATCGTGCTGCTCGGCTCGATGGCCGGCCAGGTCGGCGTGCGCGACGAGTCGGGGTACGCGGCGACCAAGGGCGGGCTGGCGATGTTCGCGGAGAGCCTCTGGTACGAGCTGCGCGGCACCGGGGTGGGGGTGCGCCTGGTGCTGCCGGGCCCGGTGGACACCCCGTTCTTCGACCGGCGCGGCACGCCCTACCAGCGGGAGCGGCCACGGCCCGTGCCGGCGGAGCGGGTCGCCGACACCGTGGTCGCGACCATCACCACCGGGCGTGACCGGCTCTTCGTGCCGCACTGGCTCGGCTTCCCGGCCCGGATCCACGGCGTAGCGCCGGGCGTGTTCCGGCGCATGGCCTCCCGCTTCGGGTGAGCCCGGTGAACACCGCCACCCGGGTGCTCGCGGCGGCGGCCGCGGCGGAGTTCGCGCACCTGGCCCCGGCGGCGGTGCGCCTCCCGACACTGCGCCGCACGCTGGCCCGTCGAACCGCAGGCCTCGGTGCCGACCCGCACCACGTCGCCCTGACCTTCGACGACGGCCCCGACCCGCGCAGCACCCCGGAGATCCTGGACGCGCTGGACGCGCTGGGCGGTGTCCGGGCCACCTTCTTCCTGCTGGGTTCGATGCTGGAGCGCGCCCCCGCCCTCGGCCGGGAGCTGGTGCTGCGCGGCCACGAGGTGGCCGTCCACGGCTGGCACCACCGGCCGCAGTGGTACCCGGCCCCGGCCCGTGACCTGCGCGAACTGCGCCGCGCGACCGAGGCGGTGACCGCGCTGTGCGGGGTGCGCCCGCACTGGTACCGCCCGCCGTACGGGGTGCTGACGGCGGGCCCGGCCCTGGCCGCCCGGCGGCTGGGCCTGCGCCCGGTGCTGTGGACGGCCTGGGGCCGGGACTGGACGGCGGAGGCGACCGGGGCCTCCGTCTACGCGACCGCCCGCCCCGGCCTCACCGGCGGCGCGACCCTCCTCCTGCACGACTCCGACTGCACCTCCGCCCCCGACTCCTGGCGGGCCACCCTCGCCGCCCTTCCGCTGATCGCCGCCCACTGCCGCGCCCACTCCCTCACCCTCGGCCCGCTCCGCGACCACGCCGTCCCGGGGGCCGCCCGCGGCTGACGGCATCGCGCCCGCCGCCGAGCGCCGGGCGGACGGCGAAGCCCCGCCTCGACCGAGGCGGGGCTTCGCCGTGTGGCGTTGCTCGGCGTCTTCTAGCGTTCGCAGGCGACGCCGTCGTTGTCGCGGTCCAGGCCGGACCGGTACCCGGGGTCGCCCCGGTGCAGGGGGGCCTTGCCGGCGGCCTTCACCGCGTCGCAGTTCTTGTAGTAGGCGCTGCCGCCGGCACCGCCCTGGGAACCGCCACCCGACGCCCCGTCCGAGTTCGTGTCCGAGCCCCAGCCTGACGTTCCGCCTGACGTTCCGCCCGACGACCCGCCAGTGGAACTGCCGCCGGCGTTGCCCTGGTGGTTCGGGCTGGACGGGTCGTTGCGTTCGTCCGCGTAGAGCGCCGCGTACCGGTCCGCCGGGCACGAAGCCCCCGGCTTCACCAGCTGGAGCGCGGGAGAGGCCGCCGGGTACAGCTTGCTCCCGGGCTGGAGCACGTTCGCGCACACCACCCAGGCGTCGTGGTCGGCGGGCAGCGCGAGGTCCAGGTAGCGGCTGTGCTCCTGGATCCGGTCGGCTGCGACACCGGCCGCCACCAGCAGGGCACGCGCCTCCCCGGCGGTGTGCTGGGCGACGTCGGGCATGACACCCGACACGGCGCTCGGAGTCGGAGTCGCGCTCGGAGTGGGAGTGGGAGTCGCGCTCGGGGTCGGCGTCGGGGACCCGGCGTCGGCCGTCGTAGCCATAGCCGTGGCCGTAGCGGCCGGAGCCGGAGCGGCGGTCGTCGCCGGGGCCGCGACCGGCTGTGCCTTCTCCGGCTTCGGCCCCGTGATGACGCCCAACCAGAAGAGCGAGCCGATCAGGCAGCAGAAGGTCAGCGCCACCTTGGCGGCGACGTGCAGGCGGCGGGAGCGCCACAGCCAGATCGCGGCGAGCGGCGGTACGAACAGCAGGGCGGCGGCTCGGACGAGCCGGTTGGCCGTGGTGCGGGGCGGTACGGCCTGGGGCCCGGGCGGCCGGTGCGGGTCGGGGGTCACGAGGGGGTTCCTTCGAGCAGGAGTGTGTCCCCGGGGAGAGCGGCACCCCGGGGTGGGTGCTCCGGCCTGGGCTGGACGGCCGCCGCTGCCGGCGGGCGAGGCCGCTGTCCGGGGCCGTCCGGAGGCTTCGGAGAGTGTAAAGGACTCGTATGGAACAGGTATGCGCCAGGTAGCGAACTCCGGCCCCGGCCCCCGCCCGGGTGCACGGCTCCACCCCGGCCGGGACTCCCGTATTGCTCGCCCCGGCCCTCGGCTACGCCAGCCCCACCTGTGCCAGGGCCGCGGTGAACCCGGTGCGCCAGCGCTCCGGGGTGGCGCCGGGGGAGGGGGCGGGCGCTGGGCGGGCGAGGGCGGCGAGGGCGTTGCGGACCACCTCGGCGGGGTGGGCGGAGGCGACGTCGGCGTGGCCGAGTTCCAGCTCGTGTTGGAGGTTGTCGCGGCCGTGGCCCTGGACGACGTCGAGCAGCAGCAGTCGCCGTCCGAGCGCGCGGGCCTCGCTACAGGTGTCGCCGGAGCTGGTGACGACGAGGTCGGCGGCGGCCATCATGGCGGGGATCCGGTCGGTGTAGCCGAAGGGGTGCAGACGCGGCTCCCGGCGGGCGGCGGCCCGCAGCCGCCGTTCCAGCTCCCGGTTGCGCCCGGCGACGGCGAGCACGTGCGGACCGGCGGCGGCGAGCGAGGCGGCGGTGCGGGCGAGCGGTCCGAGCCCCCAGGCGCCGGACATCAGCAGCACGCACCGCCCGCCCGCCGGGACGCCCAGTTCGGCACGCGCCTCGGCCCGGCCGGGCGGCCGGTAGAACGGTTCCCGCAGCGGAGCGGGCAGGACGGTGACGGCGGCGTCCGGCCGGTAGCGGCGCACGGCGCAGGCGGCGACCTCGGAGGTGACCAGGAACAGGTCGGTGCCCTCCTGCACCCAGAGCCGGTGCGGTGTCACGTCGGTGCAGAACACGAAGTGCCGGAAGTCCCGTTGCGGCAGCCGGTTGACGGCCGAGGTGGCGGTGGCGAACACGGAGACCACCAGCTGCGGCCGCTGCGCCGCGACCAGTTGGCGCAGGGCCGGGACGAGCCGGCTGCGGGCGGCCGCGTCGGCGAGCAGCGCGAGCCGGGCGCCGGGCCGCAACGCCGAGAAGTGGAAGGCGTCGTACACGCCGGGCAGGTCGAGCAGCCGCCGGAACACGGCCTCCCCGGCGGCGCCGGAGCGCTGCCCGAGCAGGGCCATCGCGTCGACCGTGTGGGTGGTCCAGCCGCGGGCCCGCAGGGTGTCGGCGCAGGCCTGGGCCATCACGTCGTGGCCCTGGCCGAGGGAGCCGGAGACGAGCAGGGCGTGCGGCATCGGGCGGCCCGCTCAGGAGGCGGCGGAGGCGGCTGCGGCGGCCCGGTACCAGTCGGCGTAACTCCGTACGCCGTCCGCGAAGTTGGTGTGCGGAGACCAGCCGAGTAGGCGCTTGGCCTGGGCGCAGGAGATCCGCCGCCCGGTGTAGTCGGCCTTGCGGCCGTCGATGTGCTCGATCGAGACCGGCCCCAGCAGGTCGTCGACGGTGTCGGCGATGTCGCGCACCGAGACGGCGGTGGAGCCCTCCAGGGCGAAGGTCTGGTCCTCGGCGGCGGGGGACAGGGCCCGGACGTGGGCGTCGGCGAGGTCCTCGACGTAGACGAAGTTGCGGCTCTGCCGCCCGTCGCCGGCGATGGTGATCGGCCGCCCGGTGAGCGCGGCCTGGACGAACCGGGCGACGACCAGTTCGTCGCGCATCCGGGGCCCGTACGGGATGCCGTAGCGCAGGATGGTGAAGTGCTGTCCGTACAGCTCGCGGTAGCTGTGCACCAGCATCTCGGCGGCGAGCTTGGTGGCCACGTAGAGGTGGCCGCTGTGTTCCAGCTCGATCGGCACGTGTTCGTCCAACTCCTGCTCCCCGCCGTCGAGTTGATCGTCGGTGAGGGCGGCGCCGTAGACCCAGACGGTGCTCGCCAGCACGGTGCGGCTCAGCCCGCTGCGCCGGGCGGCCTCCAGGACGGCCTCGGTGCCGTCGATGTTGGTCCGCACGGCCCGCACCGGGTCGGCGGAGACCTGTTCGACGTCGGCCATCGCGGCGAGGTGGTACACCACTTCACTGCCGGCCAGCGCGGAGGTGAGGGCCGCGAGGTCGAGGATGTCGAGCCGGGCGTGTTCGGCGTCGGGGTTGAGGTACTTGTCGGTGGTGTCCACCGCGAGGACGTCGTGGCCGGCCGCGAGCAGGTGGTCCACGACGTGTGACCCGATGAATCCACATCCCCCGGTGACGGCTATCCGCACGATCTCTCTCCTTGTCGGGCTCCGTGTCGAGCGCCTTCTCGAACTCCGTGTCGAGCGCCTCGGCGCGCCCGCCTGGTCGGGTCGACCCCGCCCCGGCTATCCGGCGAGTCTCCGGTGCACCGCCGAGACGGCCTCGATGACCTGCTCGGTCTCGTCCCCGGTCATGTCGGAGTGCACCGGCAGGCACACCTGCCGCGCGCAGACGTCCTCGGCGACCGGCAGCGGCCCGCGCCGGTAGGGGGCGAGGACGGGTTGCAGGTGCAGCGGCAGGTCGTACACCTCGCCGGACAGCCGCACGCCGTAGTCCTCGGCGACCGCCCGCTTGAACGCGGCGCGCTCCACCCCGGGCGGCAGCAGCGCCACGTACTTGTAGTAGTTGCCGCGGCAGCCGGGCGGTTCGAGCACCGGCTCCAGGCCGTCGAGCCCGGCCAGCGCCTCGTCGTAGCGGCGGGCGACGGCCCGGCGGGTCTCGATGAACTCCTTGAGGCGGCGCAGGTGCACGGCGCCGACGGCCGCGCTGAGCTCGCTCATCCGCCAGGCGTGGCCGAGCCGGACGTGGTGGTTGGTGGTGAAGGAGCCCTTGCCCTGGTCGCGGTAGGTGCGGGCCTCGTCGCGCAGCTCGGGCGACTCGGTGAGGACCAGGCCGCCCTCGCCGCTGGTGGTGACCTTGGTCGGGTAGAACGAGAAGGCCCCGGCCAGGCCGAACGTCCCGGCGCTGCGCCCGTCGAGGCTGCTGCCGTGGGCGTGTGCGGCGTCCTCGACCAGCGGGACGCCGTGCCGGTCGCAGAGCGCGCGCAGCTCCTCGACCCGCGGGGTGATCAGTCCGCCGATGTGGACGAGTACGACGGCTGCGGTATCCGGGGTGAGGGCCGCCTCCAGCGTCTCGGGGGAGAGCGCCAGGGTGGCCGGGTCGACATCGGCGATCACCGGGCGCCCGCCGGCGTGCAGGACGGCGCCGGCGGTCGCGTAGAAGGTGACGGCCGGCACGACGACGTCGCGGCCCCGGACGTCGACCGTGCGCAGGATCACCTCCAGCGCCGCGGTGCCGCTGCTCACCGCAACGGCGTGCGAGGCGCCGTGCTCGGCGGCGAAGGCCTGCTCGAAGCGCTCGGTCCACGGGCCCAGGGTGAGGGCGCCGGTGGTGAGCATCTCCATCACCGCCTCGGCGACGGCCGCGCGGTCGGATTCGTCGAACACGATGCGGGCGGCTGGAACGCCCATGGGCACCTCCGGCGGCGGGCTGGGGTCAGCACCGATCGGGTCAGATGGGCCCGAACCACAGGAAAAGGGTCGGGCCTGGCACATCACGCTACTTCGCCCGCCGGGCCGCGGCCCGTCGTCGCCGCCCGCCCGGGTGACGGCGCCCGGCCCCGTCGCCGCGCTGCCGCTGCCCCCGTCAGCGCTCCGTCGCCGCCGCCGGGAGTGCGCCCGACTGCTCCCGCCACAGCTGATGCGCTTCCGCCGTCCGGGGAGGGGCCGTACTGCGTCCGCAGTACGCAAACGGCCTGCGCAGGGACGACGACGGAGGAGGGGCCGGCGATCAAGGATGGGCCATGCTGCGGGCGGTCCGCGCCGAAAGGCGTCGGGGCGGCCGCGGTGCGCACGCTGACCGAGATCCGAAGGAGTCCACTCTTCCGTGGCCACGTTCCTGTACCGCCTGGGCCGCTGGGCCTTCGTCCGACGCCGGCTGGTGACCCTGCTCTGGGTCGCCGTGCTGGCGGTCTGCGGAGTCCTGGCGGCCAAGGCGCCCGCCGCACCCGACGACGGCTTCGCGATGCCCGGTACGGAGGCGCAGAAGGCCTTCGACCTGATGAACGAGCGCTTCCCCGGCGGCCACGCCGACGGCGCCTCGGCCCGCCTGGTGTTCGTCGCCCCGTCCGGGCAGAAGATCACCGCCGAGCCCAACCAGCAGGCGGTGGAGCGGACGGTCGCCGAGCTCGCCCACGCCGACGAGGTCACCGGCGCGGTCAGCCCGTTCAAGGCCAACACCGTCTCCAAGGACGGCACCACCGCGTACGCGACCGTCAGCTACTCCGTCAAGGCGGGCGAGCTGTCCAAGGGCGCCACCGACGCCCTCGAACAGGCCGCCCAGCACGGGCGGGACGCCGGGCTCAAGGTCGAGGTCGGCGGCAACGCGCTGATGGCCAAGCCCGAGGCCGGCGGCAGCAGCGAGATGATCGGCATGGCGCTGTCCGCGGTCGTCCTGGTGATCACCTTCGGCTCACTCGTGGCCGCGGGCCTGCCGCTGCTCACCGCCGTGATCGGGGTCGGCCTCGGCATGGCCCTGATCACCGGGCTGGGCAGCACGCTCGGCCTGTCCTCCACTACCAGCACGCTCGCGATGATGCTGGGCCTCGCGGTCGGCATCGACTACGCCGTGTTCATCGTCTCCCGCTTCCGGGCCGAGCTCGCCGAGGGCCACACCCCGCAGGAGGCGGCCGGCCGGGCCGTCGGCACCGCCGGCTCCGCCGTGGTGTTCGCCGGACTCACCGTGGTGATCGCCCTGGCCGGGCTCTCGGTGGTCGGCATCCCGATGCTCGCCAAGATGGGCATGGCCGCGGCCGGCACGGTGGTCATCGCCGTCCTGGTCGCGCTCACCCTGGTCCCCGCGCTGCTCGGCTTCATCGGCCGCCGGGTGCTGCCCCGCAAGGCCCGCAAGGGCACCGTCCAGCCGAAGAAGGAGAACGGCGGCTCCCGCTGGGCCAAGTTCGTGCTGCGCCGCCCGCTCGCGGTGCTGCTCGGCGGCGTGATCGGCCTCGGGGTGCTCGCCGCCCCGGCGCTCGACCTGCGGCTCGGCCTGCCCGGGGACGAGTCCAAGCCGACCTCCACCACCCAGCGCCGCGCCTACGACCTGCTGTCCGAGGGCTTCGGCCCCGGCTTCAACGGGCCGCTGACCGTCATGGTGGACGTCAAGGGCACGCCCGATCCGAAGGCCGCCGCGAGCGAGGTCGCCAAGACGGTCTCCGGGCTGCCCGGCGTGGTCTCCGTCACCCCGCCGATGTTCAACAAGGCGGGGGACACCGCCCTGCTGAACGCCGTCCCGTCCACCGGTCCGAGCGCTGCGGAGACCAAGGACCTGGTCCAGGCGATCCGCGGCCACGCCGCCGGCCTCAAGACGACCACCGGGGCGACGGTCCTGGTCAGCGGCACGACGGCGATGAACATCGACGTCTCGCAGAAGCTCACCGACGCGCTGGTGCCCTACCTCGCGGTGGTCGTCGGCCTCGCCGTCGTCCTGCTGCTGGTGGTGTTCCGCTCGGTGCTCGTCCCGCTGAAGGCGGCGCTCGGCTTCCTGCTCTCGGTGGCCGCCGCGCTCGGCGCGGTCGTCGCGGTCTTCCAGTGGGGCTGGCTGGCCAACCTGATCGGCGTCGAACAGACCGGCCCGGTGATGAGCATGATGCCGATCTTCATGGTCGGCGTGGTCTTCGGCCTCGCCATGGACTACGAGGTGTTCCTGGTCACCCGGATCCGCGAGGGCTTCGTCCACGGCGAGCAGCCCGACGAGGCCATCGTCACCGGCTTCCGGCACAACGCCCGGGTGGTCACCGCCGCCGCGTTCATCATGATCGCCGTCTTCGCGGGCTTCATCGGCATGGGCGAACCGATGATCAAGATGATGGGCCTGGGCCTCGCCGCGGCCGTCGCCTTCGACGCCTTCGTGGTCCGGATGGCCATCGTCCCGGCCGTCCTGGCCCTGCTCGGCCGCCGCGCCTGGTGGCTGCCGCGCTGGCTGGACCGGCTGATACCGGACATCGACGTCGAGGGCAGCAAGCTGCAGACCGCCGCCCCCGAACCGGCCCCGGTCCGGGAGTCCGTCGGCGTCTAGGGCGTGTCTTCAAGCCCCCGTCGACCCCCCTGCGGACCAGCCGGGGCCCGGCCCCCTACACGGGGCGGGCCCCGGCCCGGTCAAAGGTTCCATCCCTACCCTTACCGGGGCGGTCTGGGTGGCCGC
>NZ_JBHWIR010000053.1:41356-45573 GCF_042731835.1 Kitasatospora sp. NPDC059817
CTCGACCAGCTGTGTTATGTGTCTTGTCGGCACCCGCGCACACCCCCGCCCCCCCCCCCCCGGCCCACCCCGCCCGGCAGGGCGCGGTTCGGCACGAACTGGCAGAACCCGGCGAGGGTGCCGCCAGGGCACCCCCGACCCGGAGAGCACCACGATGAGCGACACCTGGCAGCGGCTGCGCCGCGACCACCCCCGGCTGCTCGACGCCGTCGGCGGCGCCGTGCTGATCGCGATGACCGGCCTCGGCGTCACCGTCGACCAGACCGGCCACGTCATCTCCTTCAGGCCGCTCAGCGCCACCATCGCGCTGGCCTCCGCCGTCACCGTGTTCGCCCACCGACGGCACCCGCGGACCGTGGTCGTCATCACGCTGATCTGCACGATGGCCCTCATCCTCACCACCCCCCGCCTCACCCCCGGGCTGGCCACCCCGCTGCTGCTCGCCCTCTACTTCCTCGCCGTCCGCACCGACCGCGCCACCGCCCTGCGCGCCTCGATCGCCTCCGCCGTCCTGCTCACCGGCACCTCGCTGATCGGCGACGGCGGCGGCCCGATCGGCCAACGGCTCGGCGTCCTCGCCTGGGCCCTGCTGCCCGGCGCCCTCGGCGACTCCATCCGCAACCGCCGCGCCCACCTCGCCGCCATCGAGGAACGCGCCGAACGCGCCGAACGCACCCGCGAGGAGGAGGCCCGCCGCCGGGTCGCCGACGAGCGGATCCGGATCGCCCGCGACCTGCACGACGTCGTCGCCCACCACATCGCCCTCGCCAACGCCCAGGCCGGCATCGCCGTCTACCTCATGGACCGCCACCCCACCCAGGCCCGCGAGGTGCTCAGCCACATCACCGACGCCACCGGCTCCGCGCTCCAGGAACTGCGCGCCACCGTCGGCCTGCTGCGCCGCGCCGAGGAGCCCGCCCCGCTCGAACCGGCCCCCGGCCTCGACCGGCTCCCCGAGCTGATCAACGCCTTCGAACGCACCGGCCTGCCGGTGCGGCTCACCGTCGAGGGCGAGGCCCGCGCGCTCTCGCCCGGCGTGGACCTCACCGCCTACCGGATCGTCCAGGAGTCCCTGACCAACGTCGCCAAGCACGCCCAGGGCGCCGGCGCCGAGATCACCCTCGCCTACAGCGGCAGCCGGGTCGCCGTCAGCGTCGCCAACGGCCGCCCGCCGACCAGCGCACGCCCCCGGCAGGCCCTGCTGCCCCACCCGGCCCCCGGCGAGGGCGGCTTCGGACTGATCGGCATGCGCGAACGGGCCGGCGCGGTCGGCGGCCGCCTCACCGCCGACAGCCGGCCCGACGGCGGCTTCCTGGTCACCGCCGAACTTCCGCTGCGCACCGGCGCCCGGGACGACAGCGCCGGTCGCGGTGGCTGTGCCGGTCGCGGTGACAGCGCCGTACGGGCGGACCGTGCCGGCCGGGAAGACCGTGCCGTTCGAGTAGACCGTGCCGGCCGGGAAGACCGCGCCGTTCGAGTAGACAAGGACCACGCATGACCATCCGGGTACTGCTCGCGGACGACCAGGCGCTGCTGCGCGGTGCGTTCCGGGTGCTGATCGACGCCGAGGACGACATGGAGGTGGTCGGCGAGGCCGCCGACGGCCACCAGGCCGTCGAACTCGCCCGCGCCACCCGCCCCGACATCGTCCTGATGGACATCCGCATGCCCGGCGCCGACGGCCTCGGTGCGACGGCCGCCATCTGCGGCGACGAGGACCTGGCCGGCACCCGGGTGCTGATCCTCACCACCTTCGAGATCGACGAGTACGTGGCCCAGGCACTGCGGGCCGGCGCCGGCGGCTTCCTTGGCAAGGGGGCGGACCCGGCGGAACTGCTCGCGGCCGTCCGCACCGTCGCCGCCGGGGACGCCCTGCTCTCGCCCGCCGCCACCCGGGCCGTCATCGACCAGCTCCTCGCCCAGCCCGATCCGGCGGCCGGCGGCACCTCCGAGCGGCTGTCCGTGCTCACCGCGCGCGAGCGCGAGGTGATGTCGATGGCCGCCACCGGGCTCACCAACGAGGAGATCGCCGAGCGGATGTTCGTCAGCCCGTTCACCGTCCGCACCCACGTCCACCGCGCGATGGCCAAGCTGGACGCCCGGGACCGGGCCCAACTCGTCGCGATCGCCTACCAGTCCGGCCTGGTCCCGCCGGGCCGTCCGGCCTGACCGGCGAAGGCCCGCCCGTCGGCTCATCCGTCGGCCCGTCCGTCGGCCCGTCCGTCCAACTCGCCTGGTTTGCGCCGGTAGCAGGGCTGAGCGACCGTCAAACTCCGGCCATATGTCGGTGATCTGAATCCCAGCCTGCCCGAAAACGACCTCCGAACTGGTGTATCAGCGAGTAGTCTGCCGATGACTCAGGATGAGGAGGGTGTTCGTGGAAACGAAGGACACGGCAGGCGAGGTGCGGATTCTCCAGCCGTTGCCCGGGCGCACGGCGGACGGATCGCAGGAGTTCGACCTGCGGTTGACGCGTTTGCTCCGCCTGCTCGGGGCTGAGGCCGCGCACGGGGCGGACTTCCCGAGCGCGGCCCGGTGGGAGGTCCACAAGGCGCTTTCCGGGCGTACCGACCTGCCCGAGGAGTACTTCGAGGCACTGCTGGAAGCGGCGATCTACGACCCCAACCCGAGCTTCAACCGGCGCTTCGTCGAGCCGGCCCTGCTTGCTTTCGGCCAGCGCCGGGTCCGGCTGACCCTGCTCGGCTACCTGCACACCGGCACCGACACCGAGCGCGCTGGCGCCGCCCGGGCCTGGTACTGGACGTCCCTGTCGGTTGGGGACGGCCGCGGCACGGCCGCCGCCGACGAGGGGTCGACCGTGCGGGACGCCTGGTACGAGGCCGCGCTGCGGGAGTTCGTCGCCAACGAGGACCTGGACGTGCGGCGCTGCATCCTCCCCGGGCTGCCCCTCGTGCCGCGTGCCTACCCGTCGCGGCTGCACGCCCTGGTGGAGGCCGCGGTGGCCATCGCGAGGGCACACCCCGACGAGTACATCCGGCACCGCGCCGAGGTCCAGGTCGGTCTCTGACCGCCCCCGGCCCCGCCAGGCCCACCGGCGGGGCCGGGCGACCGCGCTGGGGGGGCGAACTCGGCCGTCACGGCGCCCCCTTGGCGGCCCCGTCGACCGGGTCGGTCAGCCCGTCTTGACGGTGATCTCGCCGATGTTCGTCCCGAGGTCCAGCTTGTACTGGCCGTTCGGGTCGTTCTGGACGCCGATGTGCTTCTCGCCCAGGTCGGTCGAGGCGGTGACGTGGTACGAGGCGGTCGGCACGGTCACGTTGATCTCGCCGTTGGAGGTCTTCGCCGTGATGTTCTGGGCCTTGCCGGGGGTGAGCTTGATCCCGCCGTTGTCGGTCTTGGCGCTGACCCGGTCGCCCTTGAGCGAAGTGCCCTTGATCTCGCCGTTGTCGGTGCGCACGTCGACCGGCCCGGCCACGTCGTCGAGCGTGATGTCGCCGGAGCTGGTGTGCACCGAGACGTCGCCGACCTGGGTGAGCTTGATCCCGCCCGCCGACGTCCCCCCGGTGATCGGCAGCCCCGGCGGCAGCTCGACGGTGTAGTCCACCGAGCAGTTGCGTCCGCAGCCGCCGAGCACCAGCACGCCGCCGTCCACCCGGGTGCTCGCGCCCGGCTTGCCGCTCCGGTACGTGATGTTGCGGTGGACGGCGGCCTGGGTGGCGCCGGCCTTGCCGCGCACGGTCACCTCCCCGGCGTCGCTGTCCAGCCGGATGCCGGTGATCTTGTCCGTGACGGTGGCGTCGTCGGTGAAGTTGGTCCCGATCGGGTTGCAGGCGCTGAGCACCCCGGCGGAGACCCCGGCGACCACGAGAGCCCCCGCGAAACGGTGGTACCTGCCCATGTTCGTCCCCCATGTGTCCTGCGCTGCTTGTTGCGCGATAGCCCCTGATGACCGCCCCCGTCCGGAGCCGTCCCGACGACAGTAACCGCACGTGGTGGCCCCGGTCGGTGGTATTAACCCCCCTAAAGCGACTCCAGTCAGCCCCCCGGCGCCGCTCCACCCACCCCCACCCGTGTCCACCTGGGTCCACCCGTGCCCCCTGTCGTCGCCCCGGGGAGAAATCTGTAGACCGGCCTACATATTTTCCGGGGGCGGCCGCGGAGCCGTGTTGATGGCGGGGAGAGGCGGCGCCCACCCCGCCCCACGGCCCGCGGGCGCCCGCGCGGGGCTGGCGGTGTGAGGGGGGGGGGCGGGCGGG
>NZ_JBHWIR010000054.1:0-16477 GCF_042731835.1 Kitasatospora sp. NPDC059817
GGCGGGCGGGGAGCCCGGCGGCGAACCGCCCGTGGGCGACGCCGACCTGGGCGGGCGGGGGCGGGGGGTGCTCCGTCGCGGTGGGGGTGGTGGGCGTGGCGGGCACGGCGACCGCGCCGGGGGCGGCGTCCGGGACCGGCTCCCGGGCCAACGCGTCCGCCACCGCCGTCCGGACCTTGGCCGCCAGCGCCTCCTCGCCGCCGAAGTAGCGGCCCGGCCCCTTCACCGGGATCGCGCACAGGCCCGGGCGGACCACCTCCACCCGGGGCGTGAACGCCTCCACCGCCGCGACCACCGGCTCGAAGCGGCCGGTCTCCGCCTCCGGGTCGCGGTCGCGCAGCTCCAGCGCCGGGCAGAGCCGCTGGGCCAGCTTGAGCCGCTGCCCCTGCCGCACCCCGGCCGCCCGGGCACCCGCCGAGCAGGCGAGGATCCGCCCGCCCTCGGTCACCGCCACCGGGTCGTCGCCGGTGACGGCCGCCACCGGCCAGTCCGGGCACCAGACCACCAGCACCCGCGGTGTCCTGTCGTCCGCCATCGCTCACACCACCGCTACCCGTTCGAGCGGCTGCTCGACGACCCCGGGCCGCCCCGGAACGGGACGCTCCAGGACGGGGCGCGCCAGGGCCGGCCGGTCCAGGACCGGCCGTACCGCGCCGTGCTCGTCCGGCAGCCAGAGCCGGGCGGTCCGCCCGCGCACCGCCGAACCGCGCCCCTCGGCCACCACCTCCACCTGCCGCCCGGCGAGCTGCCCGTAACCGTCCCCCAGCCCGAACCAGCGCCCGGACCGCACCCCCAGCCGCAGGGCCGCCCCCGGCCACGGCCCGGCCACCAGCAGCACGCAGCCGCTGCGCCGCAGCACCGCCGCCAGCCGGGTGGCCAGCTTCGGCGGCACCGGGCCGTCCGGGCGCAGCATGACCAGTTCGACCGCGCCGGCCAGCACCGACACCACCTCGGCCCAGTGCGGCCCCGGGTCGTCCGCGACCAGCAGCCGCCGCAGGTCCAGCCCGTACCCCTCGGCCGCGGCCAGCCCCAGGTCCGGCAGCCCGACGGCCGCCGCCCAGCCGCCCTCGGTCTCCTTCACCCCGGCCGCCAGCGCCAGCAGCAGCCCGGTGTCCCCACCCGCCACCGACACCGCAGCCCCCCGCCGCAGCCCGCCGTCCGGCAGCACCTCCCGCAGCGCCGGCACCACCGGCACCACGCCCCGCCCGGCCTGCTTGTCCTGCCCGTCCCGCTTGTCCTGCTTGTCCGCCGGCACGGCGGCCGGCGCCACCGGCCGGAGCGTCGGTCGCTCGGCGATGGAATCGAAAGCAGGTTCGAAAACGGACACAACCCCAGGATCGAACATTCGTTCGTAAAGATTCAAGTCCACACCCTCCCCGCCCCGCCCGTCACACTCCGTAGTTCCCCCTTGCCAACCTCTGGGTGCACGGAAATCGATGGACAGGTCCGACACGATCAACAGACTGATGCCATGACGGCAACCAGCCCCAAGACCGATCCCAAAACCGACCTCCGGATCTACCTCCAGGACGCCCGCGACGTCCTGCTGTGGAAGCTCGACGGCCTCTCCGAGTACGACCTCCGGCGCCCGCTGACCCCGACCGGAACCAACCTGCTGGGGCTGGTCAAGCACGTCACCGGGGCCGAGGCGATGTACTTCGGCGACACCTTCGGGCGGCCGTTCCCCGAACCGACGCCGCTGTGGTTCACCGGCGACACCGAGCCGAACGCCGACCTGTGGGCACGGGCGGACGAGACGACGGAAGAGATCACCGGGCGCTACCGCCGGGTCTGGGCGCACACCGACGCCACCATCGAGGCGCTGCCGCTGGACGCGATCGGCCGGATACCGTTCGGCCGGCGGGCCGAGCAGACCCTGCACCGGATCCTCGTCCACATGATCGCCGAGACCCACCGCCACGCCGGCCACGCCGACCTGCTCCGCGAACTCGTCGACGGCACCACCGGCCAGCGCCCCGACGGGATCAACACCGCCCCCGGCGACGCGGCCTGGTGGCAGGCCCACCACGCCCGCGTGGAGCGGGCCGCCCGGGAGGCCGGCGGGCTCGTCTGACCCGCCCGGTACAGGCTGGAGCCCTGCGGTGGCTTGCGGTGGCTTGTCCGCGCTGGTGTCGGATGGGGCGGCTAGGGTCTGGGGGTCAAGGGTCGGGGCGGTGGAAGTCGGGGGACGTGGGGGGCATGGGGGACGTGGGGTGTGCGCGGGTGGCGGCGGACGGATTGCCGAGTGGGGTGGTGCATCCGGGGAGCCGGGAGTTCCTGATCCGGGAGGGGCTGCCGCTCTCGGGGGCGTTCCTGGACTTCGGGGTGCTCGGCGACGGGGCGTTGGCGGCACTGCCCGAGGCGGAGCGGCTGTTCGTCCTGGGCGAGACGGAGTACTGCGCGCCGTTCGCCGCGGCCGGCGGCCTGGTGCTGCTCGACGGAACGACCGGCGAGGTGTTCCTCGGCGAACCGGGCCCGCGGCGGGACCTGCTGGCCTCCGGTCTGCCCGCGCTGGCCGGATTGGTGCGGGAGGTGGAGGCGGTCGCCGAGGCGGCCCGGCGGGCGGACGCGCTGAACGGGCGGCGCGGCCCCGCGGCGGTCGCCGAGGTGACGGCCGGGGCCGAACGGCGGATGCGGGAGATCGACCCCGGGCTGTTCGGGCGGTCCGCGACGCCGCCCGCGCACTGGGGCACGGCACTGCTCGTGCGGACGCTGGGCTGGGGCGCGCTGCCCGGCGGTCCGGGCGGTCCGGCGTACGAGGTCGGCCCGGAGCTGGTGGCGGAGCTCGCCGCGCTGACGGGCGAGGAGGGCGGCGCGGGCCTGGTGCACCGCTACCGGGCGGAGGAACTGCCCGACGGGCTGGTACACGAGCCGACCCGGCGGCTGCTGACCGAGATCGGACTGCCGCTGGGCGGGGCGATGTTCGGGGTCTGCGAGGAGCCGCTGGTCACGATGGCGGAGGCGTACCCGGAGTACTTCGACGGCGAGGAGGAGCGCCCGTACCAACGGGAATTCCTGGCGCTCGGGGACTGGCCGACCGATCTGACGATCGCCCTGGACGGCATCACCGGCCGCCTGGAACTGCCGGACTGGTACGACGACGGCCAACCGGAGGCCTACCTCAACCGCGACCTGTCCGCCCTGCTGTACGCGCTGTGGACGTACGAGCGGCTGCGCGCCGAGTGGGAACGCTGGGACTGCGGGCGGGGCCGGGACACCTGGGCGGTGTTCGACCCGCAGTCGCTGCTGAGCACCGTGGTGGACCGGCTCGTGGAGGCCGTCGACCCGGAGGCGTTCGCCTCGCCCGGGTGCTCGTGGCGGCTGCTCGCCGAGGACGCGCACATGGGCGGCCTGCTCGGGTGATCCCGGCGGCGCCCCGGACAGTGCGCCGGTACGCTGCCCCGGTGACGAACATCCGTACGGCGACCGGGCGACGGCGGGCGGTGCTGCTCACCTTCGGCGCCGTCCTGTCCCTCGCGGCGGCGGGCTCGCTGTACGGGCTGCTGTACGTGCGGTCACTGGACTTCGGCGAGCGCTGCGAGCAGGGCCTCGTGCCCGGCGGCGGACGGCTGCTGGAGACGGGCGCGTCCTGGCTGCCGCCGGACGCGTGGTGCCGGTTCGAGGACGGGAGCATGTCCACCACGCCGTTCTGGGCGCTGCTGCTGTTCTACGCCCTGCTGACCCTGGTCGTCTGGTCGGTGACCGCGCTGCTGCGGATCCACCGCCCGCGCCCGCACCTGGGGCTGGACTGGCAGCCGGGGCACGGGCCGGGCTGGTAGGCCTTCAGGCCTGTCGGGGCTGCGCGGGGAGCTGGGTGGGGACGGGGCCTTCGGAGGCTTCGGCGTCGGCTTCGGCGTCGGGGAGCCGGCGGCGGGTGCGGATCGGGGAGAGGAAGACCGGCAGGAAGGCCACCGCGAGGACGGCTCCGCCGAACCAGAGAGTGGCCCGCAGGCCGACGAGTTCACCGAGCAGCCCGGACAGCGCGGAGCCGATCGCGAGCGCGCCGGTGAGCAGGAAGCGGAAGGTGGCGTTCATCCGGCCGAGGAGCGCGTCCGGGGTCATCCGCTGGCGCAGGCTCACCCCGAGGACGTTGTCCATCCCGGTCTTGAGCGAGACCAGCAGCCAGCCCGCCCCCGCCGCGAACAGCCAGGGGCCGTGCCCGATCAGCGGCACCAGCAGCCCGGCGGGCGCCACGCAGACGCCGGCCAGGCCGAGCGTGCGTCCGTAGCCGAGTCGGGCGGCGATCGGGCGGGCGCCGCGCGAGCCGAGCAGGGTGCCGACCCCGCCGACCGCCCAGAACAGGCCCAACGCCCCGGCGGGAAGGCCCAGTTCCCGCACGAACAGCACCGGTAGCAGGGTGTTGACGAGTTGGAAGCCCAGGTTGGTGAGGGCCCCGGTGAGAGCGAGCGCGCGCAGTTCCCGGTTGCCGAGGACGTGCCGCAGCCCCTCGGCGATCTGTGCTCCGAGCCCGCCGCCCCCGGGCCGATCGCCGCCGCCCCCGCCCTCGCCCCCGCCCTCGTCGGCGATCGGCTCGGGGGTGGGGGCGGGGGTGCGGCGCAGCCCGATCAGGCGAAGCGCCGAGCCGAGGTGGCTGAGCGCGGTCGCGACGATCGCGAACGGCGCGGTGAGCAGTTGGACCAGCAGGCCGCCCGCGCCGCGCCCGGCGACGTTGCCGACCGCCATCAGGCCGACGACGGCGGCGTTCGCCTGCACCAGGTGCCCGCGGCCGACCAACCGGGGCAGCACGCTCTGCGAGCCGACGTCGAAGAAGACCGTCGCGCAGCCGGTGAGCAGCGCGACCGCGTACAGCTGCCAGAGGGTGAGCCCGCCCAGCCACCAGGTGAGCGGGATCGAGGCGTACAACGCGGCCTTCACCAGGTCGGCGACGATCAGCACGCGGCGGTGGCGCATCCGGTCCACCCAGGCGCCGGCGGGCAGGCCGATGAGCAGGAAGGCGAGGGTGCTCAGGGTGGCGAGGACGCCGACCTGCCCCGGGCCCGCGTCGAGCGCCTCGACGGCGATCAGCGGGACGGCGACGTAGCCGACGTTGGTGCCGAGTTGGGCGAGGGCGGTCGCGGCGAAGAGGGTGCGGAAGTCGGCGGTTCGCCAGAGGGAGTGGGGGTGCATGGTCCGTTCAGTCGCGTGAAGCGGTGGGGGTCGGCATGAGGGCGGGGGCTTGGGCCCGGTGATGTTTCGTCAGAAAAACACCGGCGAGTACGACGATCATTCCGGCGACGGTCCGGATCGTCAGCTCCTCGCCGAGGACGAGCGCGCCGAGCGCCGTGGAGACCACCGGCAGCAGATAGCCGACGGTCGCCGCACTCGTGGGGCCTTCCGTGGCGATGAGACGGTAGTTGAGGTGGAAGGTGAGCCCGGTGCAGGCGACGCCGAGGACGGCGACGGCGACGAGTCCCAGCGGATCGGCGCCCGCGACCGGGTCGAGCGAGCCGCTGACCGGGAGCGCGAGCGTGCTCAGCCCGGCCGCGGCCGTGAGCTGGGCGGCGGAGAGCGCCAACGGGCCCGTTCCCGTGCCGGTGAGGGCACGGGCCATGTAGGCGAAGGCGATCGCGTAACTGGCCGCCGCGCCGAGCAGGGCGAGCGCCGGCAGGACCGGGAGGCCGCCGCCGTCCCGCCACGGGGAGAAGATCAGCAGCACGCCCGCGAAGCCGAGCACCAGACCGCCCAACCGCAGCGGGCCGCGGGCGCGTTCGGTGCCGAGGGCCCGTTCGGTGCCGAGCGCGAGGCCGACCAGCAGGGACCAGAGCGGGGTGGTCGCGTGCAGCACCCCGGCCAGGCCGGAACCGACGCCGCGCTCGCCGTACGCGGTCAGCAGGAACGGCAGCGCGTTGCAGAGCAGCGCCGCCAACGTGAGCCGGCGCCAGACGGCGGCGCCGCGCGGCAGGCGCTGCCGGGCGGAACGGGCGAGCAGCAGCAGGACTACGGCGCCGAGGACCGAGCGGAGCACGGTGATCTGCACGGGGGTGAGCCCGTGCTGAAGCGCGAGCCGGATCCAGAGGAAGCCCGAGCCCCAGAACAGGGCGAGAACGGCCATCCGCAGCACGGGCGGTGCTCCTTCTGTCGAGGTGACGGTGTCGGGTGTGTCGGTGTCGGGTGCCCGGGGGCGGTGTCGGGTGCCAGGGGGTGTCGGGGTGTTCGACGACGGTCCCGCGACGGGACCCGGTAGCACAAGCGAAATGTTCTTCACCACCTTTAAGCTGAGCTACATGACTGAGGTACTCGACGTCCGACGGATGCAGGTCCTGCGGGCCGTGGTCGACCACGGCTCGGTGAGCGCGGCGGCCGGCGCGCTCGGCTACACCCCGTCCGCCGTCAGCCAGCAGGTGGCGGTGCTGGAGCGGGAGACCGGGACGGCCCTGCTGGAACGCGTCGGGCGCGGCGTGCGGCCGACCGCCGCCGGACTACTGCTCGCCGGGCACGCCGCCGTCATCGAGCGGCAGGTCGCGGAGGCCGGCGCGGCGCTGGCCGACCTGCGGGCCGGGCGCAGCGGCAGCCTGACCGTGCGCTACTTCGCCACGGCCGGCGCCGCGTTGGTGGCCCCGGCGGTGGCCGCGTTCCGCCGAACACACCCGGGCGTACGGCTCGACCTCGGCATGACCGACCCGGAGGACCCGCTCACCGAGGTGCTGGACGGCCGGGCCGACCTCGCGGTGGTGGTCCGGTCCGACGGCGCCGCGCACCCCGGCCTGCGGCTGGTCCACCTGCGCGACGACCCGTACCGGGCGGTGCTGCCCAGGGGCCACCGGCTCGCCGCGAAGCGCGTCCTGGACCTCGCCGAGCTCGCGGACGAGCCCTGGGTGGGGGCCGAGCCGCCCGGCCCGTGCCGGGAGGTCGTCCGGGGGGCCTGCGACGCGGCCGGGTTCGGGCCGTCCATCGCGGTGGACAGCGCCGACTACGCGACGGCGCAGGGCTTCGTCGCAGCCGGGCTGGGCATCGCCCTGGTCCCCGCCCTGGGGCTCGCCCAGCGCCACCCGGGCGTCACCGTGCGCCGGCTCCGCGGCCCGGAGCCGGTCCGTGCACTGCACGCCGCAGTACGCGAGGGCGCCTGGGGGCAGCCGGTGCTCGGCGCGCTGGTCTCCGCGCTGCGGGCGGCGGCGCAGCCGTAGTACCACCGGCCCGGCCGCCTCCGGGCGGTGGCGGTGCGATCTCACTCTCGCGGGGGCCGGGTTAGCGCCCGTACAGCGGACGGCAAAGGCACGGACAAGGCACGGACAAGGCTGCGCCAATTCGCTGAAGAGAGTCGAAGAGAGCTGAAGAGAAAGGAAGTACGGAACGTGGACAGTGCTACCGGGGACCTCTACCGGGCCTTCGCGGAGCGGGAGGCCCGCGGCAACTCGGCGAGCTACCAGGACCTCGCCGAACGCGTCGCCGGGGACGAAGAGTTGTGCGCCCTGCTGGACGGACTGCCGGTCGCGAAGCGGCAGCCGAACCTGCTGTTCGGTTCGGTCCGCCACCTCGGCGGACCGGTGACGGCCGGCTATCCGGCCTTCCGCACCTGGGTATCGGCGCACTGGGACGAGGTCGCGGCGACGATGCTGCGACGGCGGACGCAGACCAACGAGGCCGGCCGGTGCGCCACCCTGCTGCCGCTGCTGTCGGCGCTGCCGCAGCCGCTCGCGCTGATCGAGGTGGGGGCCTCGGCGGGGCTCTGTCTCTACCCCGACCGGTACCGGTACCGGTACACGGTTGACGTGGGCGACGTGCGCGACGTGCGCGAAGCGGGTGAAGCGGGCGACCCGGCAGTCGAGTTCGGTGCCCAGGAGAGCCCGGTGACGCTGGAGTGCGCGGTGCGCGGGCCGGTACCGCTGCCGGCGTCGCTGCGGGAGCGGCTGCCCGAGGTGGTGTGGCGCGCCGGGATCGACCTCAACCCGCTGGACGTCCGGGACGAGGGGGACGTGCGCTGGCTGGAGTCGCTGGTCTGGCCCGAGCAGGCCCACCGGCTGGAGCGGCTGCGCGGCGCCGTCCAGGTCGCCCGGACCGAGCCGCCGCACCTGGTGCGCGGCGATCTCAACGCGACGGTACGGGAGTTGGTGGCGCAGGTGCCTGCCGGTGCCACGCCGGTGGTGTTCCACAGCGCGGTGCTCGCCTACCTGTCCCCGGAGGCGCGGGAGGAGTTCGCGGTGACCATGCGCGGCCTGCCCGGGCACTGGATCTCCAACGAGGCCGTCTCGGTGCTGCCGGCCGTCGAGCGGCGACTCCCCCGCCCGGCACCCGCCGGATCCGGGCTGTTCGCGCTCGCTCTGGACGAGCAGCCGGTGGCCTTCACCGGACCACACGGGCAGTCCCTCCACTGGTTCCGGTCCCGGGACGGTCTCGGGACTTGAAGCTGCCGCAGCGGCAGCTTCTACCGTCGTGACCAGGGCCGGAGGAACCGGCCCTGGTCCAAGCGAACGTGAACGAGGGAGACGGCGCATGGCAACGGCTTGGCCGATCGCGGAAGTCGTCCGGATGTCGGGCGTGACCGCCCGGACCCTGCGGCACTACGACGAGATCGGCCTGCTGCCCCCGGCCTGGATCGGCTCGAACGGCCACCGCTACTACGAGGAGCGGCAGTTGCTCCAGCTGCAACAGATCCTCGTGCTGCGGGCGCTGGGGGTCGGGCTGACCGGGATCGCCCGGATCCTGGGCGACCAGGTGGACGAGCTGGAGGCCCTGCGGGACCACCGGCACCGGCTGCTCGCCGAGCGCGACCGGCTGGACACCCTGGCCGCCACCGTCTCCCGCACGATCGCCGACCTGGAACGTTCCCGAAAGGACGGCACACCCATGACCAGCATCAACCGCCCGGAGAACCTGTTCGAGGGCATCGAGCCCGGCGACGTCGAGGAGAGCCTGCGGGACTTCCCCGAGCACGCCGAGGCGGCGCGGCGCGCCACCGCCACGATGAGCCAGGCCGACGTCGAGGCCGGACAGCGCGAGCGGACGACGCGGATGATCCGCCTGGCGGAACTGCTGGCGGCCAGCCACCCGGCGGACGCCGAGCCCGTACAGAGCCACATCGACGCCGAGTACCTGGCGCTCACCTCCCTCCGGACGGTCTCCGTCGAGGAGTTCCGCGCGATCGCGCGCTCCTGCACGGAGAACGCCCAGTGGAGTGCCGCGTACGAGGCCATCACCCCGGGCCTGGCCGCGTACCAGCGGGCCGCCATGGAGGCGTACGCGGAGGCGCGGCTGGCCTGAGCCACCGGCGGGGCGGGGCGGCAGGGCCCGGCCTCTCTGCCGCCCCAGTCGGGGTGGCAGGGAGGGCCCGCCCCCCCACGCCCCGCCGTCACTCGGTGCGCAGCGCCGTGACCGTCCGGGTGCGGGCGGTCCAGGCGGCGGGGAGGAGGGCGCCGAGCAGCGCCAGCACCAGGCCGCCGAGTATCAGCGGCCCCACCACCGAGGGGTGGAACACGGTGAGGTCCGCCTCCGGCACCCCGACCCCGGCGGCGCGGGCCATCGCCGGCATCACCTGGTGGTGTAGCAGGATCCCGATCGGGACCCCGATCAGCCCGGCCACCAGCCCGCTGCCGCAGACCGAGGTGAGCACCATGCCGACCGTCTGCCGGGGCGACATCCCCAGCGCCTTGAGCACCCCGAGGTCGTGCACCCGCTCCCGGGTGTCCAGCAGCACCGTGTTGAGCACGCCCAGGCCGGCCACCACGGCCAGCAGCAGGGTGAGCGTCCCGGCGAGGGTGTTCATGGCCAGCATCACGATGCTGATCTGCTGCCGGCCCGCTTCGGCGCTCAGGCCCAGCGGCCGGACGGCGTCGTCGAGCCCGTCCGCGTACGCCTGCGCGTCCGTGCCCGGGGTGAGGTCGATCTGGAAGGCGACCGTGTCGGCCTGGACGGCGGTGCCGAGCGGGGCCAGTGCGGCCCGGTCGACGAACACCTGGTCGTTGGTGGTCAGGACCTCACCACTGATCCGCACCGGGGTGCTGCGCCCGTGGTCGGTGAGGGTGACGGTGTCGCCGACGCCCACCTGGTTGGCGCGCAGGAAGGCGGTGGCGACGACCACCTCGCCGGGGCCCTGGAACCACCGGCCGGAGATCAGCTGGTAGCCGCCCCAGGAGGCGTCCCCGGTGAAGGCGATCACCGCGGTGCGTCCGGTGTTTCCGGCCACGGCGACCGGCGTCGGAGCGGTGCTGTACCAGGCCCGGGTGCCGGGGCGGTCGGCGATCGCCCTGGCCGCGGCGGCCTCGTCCACGTGGTCGGGGGCCTTCGTCGAGCTCTCGATCGGGGTCTGGACCACGACCTTGCCGGAGCGCCCGGCCTGGAGGCCGTCTTGGAAGGAGCCGAGCGAGAGCGTCAGGCCGACGCACAGGGTGACTCCGGCCGTGCCGAGCACCACCGCGGCGGCCGTGGTCGCCGAGCGGCCCGGCCGGGTGAGCGGGGTCGCCAGCCCGAGGCTCAGGGCGCGCGGCACCGGTAGGCGGCCGATGAACTGCTGGACCCTGGCGACCGGGCCCGACGCCCCGGCCGGGCCCGACGTGTCGACCCGACCCGACGCACTCGCCTGACCGGAAGCCCCCGCCCGGCCCGGGCCGCCGCGGGAGGCTGCCCGCCGGGCGCCCGGCGCCGTCCGGCCGACCGCGAGCGCCTCCACCGTGCGCAGCCGGCCGGCCCGCAGCGCGGGCACCAGGGCGGTGCCCGCCACGGCTGCCAGGGCCACCGCCGAAACGGCGACGTCCACCCAGAGCGGGATGCCGAGCAGGCCGCCGCGCAGGGCCTTGTGCGCCACCCCGAGGACGGGCACGGACAGCAGGTTCCCGCCGAGCACGCCGAGCGCCGTACCGACCCCGGCCGGGATCAGTGCCTGGCCGACGTAGGCGCGCGCCACCTGGGACGGGGTGAAGCCGAGCGATTTGAGGATGCCGATCCGCCGGGTGGCGGCGCTGACGGCGCCGCTGACCACGACGCCGATGATCAGCACCGACATGGCCAGGCCGAGCACCCCGAAGGCCGTCACGAACGGGACGAAGGTCGCGGCCGTCCGGTTGGCCTCCGTCTGGGCCGGCCGGTACGAGGTGGCCCTGGCGAGGGCGCCGCCCGGCACCGCGGCGGCGAGCGCCGCGCGGCCGGCCTCCACCTCGGCGTCGGTGTCGGCGTGGGCGAAGCGGTAGAGGTACTGGGCGGCGGGCGCCGCACCGGGCGCGGTGAGCCCGGCGACCTGTTCGGGAGCGATCCAGCCGTCCGCGCTCCAGGAGGGGGAGGCGGCCAGGCCGACGACCTTGAGGGTCGGGTGCCCGGGGAGGTCGGGGAACTGCATGCTGTCGCCGACGCCCAGCGGCGAGTGGCCGTCCAGGAACACCACCTCGCCGGGGCCGGCGAGCCAGCGGCCCATGGTGATCCGCAGGCCGTCCAGCGGGCCGTCCTTCGCCCGGCCGACCAGCGTCACCGGTGGGAGCAGGCTGCCGGCCGGCGGGATCCGGAGCTCGTCGCCGGCGCGCGGCTGGACGGTGAGCGCCGGGTAGGGGCCGGCCGAGGCCGTCACGCCGGGGGCGTGCGCGGTCGCGGCGAGTTGGGCGGGACTCGCCCTGGCCGGGTCGTACAGCACGTTGAGGTGCGCGCCGCGCTGGTCGGCGAAGGTGCGCTGGTACGGGCCCTGGGAGGCGACCAGCAGGCCCGTGGCGAGGATGCACGCCGTCACGGCCGCCATCGTGGTGAGCACCATGACCAGGGTCTGCACCCGCTTGCGGCCGACCCCGGCGCGAACCACCTTGCCCAGTACGCTCATGCGCCCGCCTCCCTTCGCCCGGCGGGGGCGTTCGCCCGCACGCGCCCTCCCGTGATCCGCTCTCCCCCGGCCTCCGGCCGGGGGCACCCCCACCACTCGCTCATCGCACAGCGCTCGCTCATCGCACACCGCCGGGGGCCGGCACGGCCGCGGTGTCCCGGACCAGCCGGCCGTCGAGCAGCTCGATGGTCCGGTCGGCGCAGGCCTCGGCGAGCGCGGTGTCGTGGGTGACCAGCAGGATCGTCTGGCCCTCCGCGTTGAGCCCCCGGAGCAGGTCGCGGACGTCGGCGGCCGAGGCGGTGTCCAGCGCCCCGGTCGGCTCGTCGGCGAGCAGCAGCGGCGGGCGGTTCATCAAGGCCCTCGCCACCGCGACGCGTTGGCGCTCGCCGCCGGAGAGCCGACCGGGGAAGGCCTTGGCGTGCCGGGCCACCCCGAGCCGCTCCAGCAGCTCGCCGGCCCGGGCCCGGGCCTGCTCCCGCCGCATCCCGGCGAGCTGGGCCGGGAGCAGCACGTTGTCCTCGACGTTCAGGTCGTCCAGCAGGTTGAAGAACTGGAACACCATGCCGATCCGCTTCCGCCGGTACTCGGCCAGGGCGGCCTCGCCGAGCTCGTGGACGGCCACACCGTCCACCTCGACGGTGCCCTCGCTCGGGCGGTCGAGGCCGGCGACCAGGTTCAGCAGGGTGGACTTGCCGCTGCCCGAGCGGCCGAGCACGGCCAGCGCCTCGCCGGCCCGGACCTCCAGGTCGAGCCCGGCCAGCGCGGGGTGGGCGGCGTCGGATCGGTCGTACGTCTTGCTGACGCCGCGGATCCGGATGATCGGCGCGTTCACGGGCCCTCCACGATTCGAGATCCGGCACCGGAAGTCCGGGCCGGCTGACGGGACATGACGCTACGAATTCGGGGCGGGGCACGGACAGCCGTCTGGACGGCCTCTCGGGGGTGTATCCAGGTACACCCCGGATTGGGGGCGCAGACCTAGAGCGCTGCACGTCACGGCGCGGCAGACTGACGCCGGATGATCAACCGGGGCCGCGGGGCCACCGACCGGAGGGGAGGCGCGGGATGAGGACGAGCGCAGTGTCCAGGGCCGTCGCGCAGCTGGAGGGTGCCGTCGTGGCCGGCGTGCGGGCGCTCTACATGGTCACGTTGGCCGTCACGGGGCTGATGGCGCTGCTGGCCGGGCCGGTCCTGCTGGCCGCCGCCCTGCTCGGCCCCGACGACGCCGAGCCGTTCGCCCACGGTCCGGGCGGGCCGCTGATCCTGCTGGTGCCGCTGACGCCGGTCGCCCTCTGGGCGCTCTGCTGGGCCACCGGGGGCGGCGGCCGGGCGGCCGGGGCCGTCCTGTTCGCGCCGGGCGCGCTCGCGCTGATGGCCACCGATCTCTACGGCGGCGCCCCGCCCGGCGGTCGGTCCGGATCGCTCTGCCTGGGACCGGCGATGCTGGTGCTCGGCCTGCTCGGCACGCGCTGGATCGCGACGGAGAACCGGCGGATCGTCGGCCGGTGGAGCGGCCGGCCGATCCCGGTGCCGTACCACCGCGTCGACGCCGGGCCGTGGCAGCGGCTGCGCGCCGGCGGCTGGTTGGCCGATCCGGCGACCTGGCGGGACCTCCTCTGGGTGCTCGTCTCCGGCTGCGTCATCCCGATCACCGCCGTGATCGTCGTGCTGACCCCGATCGCCCTCCAGGTGCTCGGCCGGAACGGGCCGTTCCTCCCGCTGGGGCCCGTCTACATGATGGGGCTCTACATCTCCCCGCTGGCCGCCCTGTGGGCCGCGCCGCCGGTCCTGCGGGTGCATGAGCGGGCCGCCCGAGCCCTGCTCGGCCCGTCCCGGCGGAGCGAACTCGCCCGCCAGGTCAGTCATCTGGCCCGGACCAGGGCGGACACCATCGACGCCGGGGCGGCCGAGCTGCGCCGGATCGAGCGGGACCTGCACGACGGGGCGCAGGCCCGGCTGGTCGCCCTGGGCATGCTGCTGACCGTGGCCGAGCAGGTGAAGGACGACCCGAAGGCCCTGCAACCCCTGCTGGTCGAGGCCCGGATGTCCTCGGTCAAGGCCCTGAGCGAGCTGCGCGACCTGGTCCGGGGCATCCATCCGCCGGTGCTCGCCGACCGCGGCCTGGCCGACGCGGTGGAGGCGACCGCGCTGGACCTCCCGCTGCCGGTCACCTTCACCGGCGGGCTGCCCGGCCGGGCGCCCGCCCCGGTGGAGTCCGCCGTCTACTTCGCGGTGAGCGAGCTGCTGGCCAACGTGGTGAAACACGCCGGCGCCTCGCACGTGTGGATCGAGATAGGGCACAGTGACGGGCTGCTGCGGATATCGGTCACCGATGACGGGCGCGGTGGCGCCAACCCGTCCCGGGGGACCGGCCTCAGCGGAACCGAACGCCGACTGGCCGCCTTCGACGGGGTGCTCGCGATCAGCAGCCCCTCCGGTGGCCCGACCATTGTGAACCTGGAGATCCCGTGCGCGTTGTCATCGCCGAAGACCTCTTCCTCCTCCGGGACGGCCTGACCCGGCTGCTGGAGGCCAGCGGCATGGAGGTCACCGCGGCGGTCGAGACCGGCGACGAACTGCTCGCCGCGGTGGCCGCCGACCGGCCGGACATCGCCGTGGTCGACGTCCGGCTGCCGCCCGGCTTCACCGACGAGGGGCTGCGGGCGGCGCTGGCCGCCCGCCAGGCGCACCCAGGGCTGCCCGTCCTGGTGCTGTCGCAGTTCGTGGAGCAGTTGTACGCGCGCGAGCTGCTGGCCGGCAGCACCGGCGGGATCGGCTACCTGCTGAAGGACCGGGTGCTGGACGGCGCCCAGTTCATCGACGCGGTGCAGCGGGTCTCCCGGGGCGGCACCGTGATGGACCCGGAGGTGATCAGCCGGCTGCTCACCCACAACTCCTCGGCCGGCCCGGTCTCCACCCTCTCCCCGCGCGAGCGGCAGGTGCTGGCGCTGATGGCCGAGGGGCGCTCCAACGCGGCGATCGCCCAGCAGTTGGTGATCACCGAGCGGGCCGTCGCCAAGCACACCGCGTCGATCTTCGTCCGACTCGACCTCCAGCCCTCCGACGACGACAACCGCCGCGTCCTGGCCGTGCTGGCCTACCTCAACAACGGCTGAGAGGGGCGACATACAAAGGCTTTCCACCCTATCCACCCCTTGAAGGGCCACCGCCAAGTGAGAGACCGCCCTCCGCTGCAGGGGGCTCGCCCGCTCCGGTCAAGGTCATCTACGCTGGTGACGTGCTCATCCTTGTTCGCCGTCGCCACGTGGACCTGCTCCGCGTGACAAGCATGTCCTGTCGACGCTCCAGCTGAACCTCGCGCCACCCATCCTCAAGGGCAGCCTCCACCCGGCCGCCTCCACCTCCCGGCTCCCGGAGCACCCGCCGCACCAGGCGGCCACTCCGGCCATCCCCCGGTCGATCACCGGGACAGGCCGGGACGAGACCAGCGGATGTCACACATGTCGCAGCAGTACACCCCCATATCCGACTCCCTCCCGGTGATCAACCTCTCGCTCGCCGACGGCGGCCCGGACGACCGCCGCCGACTGCACGACGAACTCCGTGCCGCAGCCACCGACGTCGGGTTCTTCCAGCTCGTCGGCCACGGCATCACCCCGGAGGAGACGGCCGCGCTCACCGACGCGATGCGCGCCTTCTTCGCCCTCCCCGAGGCCGACCGGCTCGCCGTGAGCAACCTCAACTCCCCCCACTACCGCGGCTACACCCGCACCGGCGACGAGCGCACCGGCGGCAGCCAGGACTGGCGCGACCAGCTGGACATCGGCGCCGAGCTGCCCCCGCACGTGCCCGGCACCGGCGAGCCCCCGTACTGGTGGCTGGAGGGCCCCAACCAGTGGCCCGCGGCGCTCCCCGAGCTGCGCACCGCCGCGCTCGGCTGGATCGACCACCTCAGCGACACCGCCCGCCGGCTGCTGCACGAGCTCCTCACCGCGATCGGCGCCCGCCCCGACTTCTACGACGAGGCCTTCGCCGGCCACCCCCACCTGCGGCTCAAGCTGGTCCGCTACCCCGGCACCGCTCCGGACGGCGCCGGCCAGGGCGTCGGCGCCCACAAGGACTACGGCTTCATCACACTGCTGCTCCAGGACACCGTCGGCGGCCTCCAGGTCGAGCGCCCGGACGGCACCTTCCTGGAGGTCCCGCCGATGCCGGGCGCCTTCGTCGTCAACCTCGGCGAACTGCTGGAGGTGGCCACCGACGGCTACCTCAAGGCCACCAACCACCGCGTGGTCAGCCCGGTCGGCGCCCGCGAGCGCTTCTCCGTCCCGTTCTTCTACAACCCCCGCCTCGACGCCCACATCGAGCCGCTGGACTTCCCGTTCGCCCGGCACGCCCCCGGCGCCACCGCGGATCCGGACAACCCGCTGTTCGCCGAGTTCGGTCTCAACGAGTGGAAGGGCTACACCCGGGCCCACCCCGAGGTCACCCGCCGCCACCACGCCGACCTGGCCGACGCCGCCTCCCGGTAGCCCCACGCCCCAGAGGCCGAGACCGGTCGCGCCGCAGCACAGAAGCAGCACCGGCCAGAGCCGGCCCCGGCCAGAAACAGCGCGGGCCAGAAGCAGCGCGGGCCAGAAGCAGCACCGGCCAGAACAGGCTCCGGCCAGAGGCACCAGCACCCCGAGTCCGGCCACCACCAAACAACACCCCGGGGGGGGGAGCCAAGGGGGGGGGGGGGGCCCCCCACCCGGGGGGTGCCCGGGGGGGGAGCCGGGGGGC
>NZ_JBHWIR010000054.1:16487-28029 GCF_042731835.1 Kitasatospora sp. NPDC059817
CGCGCGCGCCGCCCGCCCCGGCCCCCGCGCGGGGGGGGGGGACTCACGTGTGCGGCGGGCCACCGTCGCCGGTGGATCAGCCGGTGGAGCATCCGGTAGACCAGGGGGACGGGCACTGTCACACTGCTGCTGTCACAGTGGAAGTGTGCCAGTGCAGGAGGCGGCAGATGGGGGAGCTCGGGGCCGTGGGAGACGGGGGCGGGGTGCGGCTGACGGTCGACGAACTGGCGGCGCGGGCCGGGGTGACGGTCCGGACGGTGCGGTTCTACGGGACGAAGGGCCTGCTGCCACCACCGGAGTTGGGGCCGCGCCGGGTCGGGCTGTACGGGGCGGCGCACCTGGACCGGCTGGAGCTGATCGAGGAGTTGCAGCGCCAGGGGCTGACGTTGGCCGCGATCGAGCGGTACCTGGCCCGGCTGCCGGAGGACAGCACGCCGCTGGACCTGGCGATCCACCGGGCGCTGGTGGCGTCCTGGACGCCCGAGGCGGCGGAGGAACTGGGCCGGGCGCAGTTGGAGCGGCGGGCCGGGCGGGGGCTGTCGGAGGAACAGGTGGAACGCCTGGTCGCGATGGGGGCGTTGGAGCGGACGGCCGATCCGGAGCTGTTCCGGGTGGATCCGGGCCTGCTGCCGCTGGGGGTGCGGATCCTGGACGTGCCGATCCCGTTGGAGACGCTGCTGGCCGCGCGGGCGGTGGTGCTGGAGCACAGCCGGGCGACGGCCCGGGAGTTGCAGCGGCTGTTCCGGGAGACGGTGTGGCGGCCCTACCGGGAGACCGAGCCGGCGCCGGACGAGCTGGCCCTGATGAAGGCGCTGACGGACCACATCCAGCCGATGGTGGCGCAGGCACTGGTCACGGCGTTCCAGCGCTCGCTGCGGGAGGAACTCGGCGAGGAACTGCGGGAGGACTCGGCGGGGAGCTGAACGGGGAGCTCGGCGGGGAACTCAGCAGGGAGCTGAGCAAGGAACTCGGCGAGGACCTGGGCAGGGACCTGGCCGGGAATCGCAGGAGGAGCCGGGTGGGGGCCGTCCGACACCCGGCCCCCACCCGCTCAGGACTGACGGTCAGTCGGTGAAGGTGCGCCCCTCCGCCGCGATCCGCTCCAGCAGCGCCGGCGGCGCGAACCGTTCGCCGTAGGCGGCGGCGAGTTCGCGGGCCCGGGCCGCGAAGCCGGCCGGGCCGCCCTCGTACCCGTTGATGTACTGGAACACGCCGCCCGTCCAGGCCGGGAAGCCGATGCCGAGGATGGAGCCCACGTTGGCGTCGGCGACCGAGGTCAGCACGCCCTCCTCCAGGCAGCGCACCGAGTCCAGCGCCTCGCTGAACAGCATCCGCTCCTTGAGGTCCTCGAAGGGGAAGCCCTCGGAGGGGACGTCCGCGGCCGGCTCGCCGAAGTGCTCGCGCAGCCCCGGCCAGAGCCGCCCGCGCTTGCCGTCCTCGCCGTACTCGTAGAAGCCGGCGCCGCCGCTGCGCCCGGGGCGGCCGAACTCGTCGACCATCCGGTCGACCACCGCGTCGGCCGGGTGGGGCGTCCAGCTGCCGCCGGCGGCCTCGACCGCGCGCCGGTACTCGTCGCGGATCTTGCGCGGCAGGGTGAGGGTGAGCTCGTCCATCAGCGAGAGCACCTTGGCGGGGTAGCCGGCCTGGGCGGCGGCCTGCTCGATGCTGGCCGGGGGGACGCCCTCGCCGACCATGGCGACGCCCTCGTTGAGGAACTGGCCGATGACCCGCGAGGTGAAGAAGCCGCGCGAGTCGTTGACCACGATCGGGGTCCGGTCGATCTGCCGGACCAGGTCGAAGGCGCGGGCGAGGGCCTCGTCGCCGGTCTGCGGGCCGCGGATGATCTCGACCAGGCGCATCTTGTCGACCGGGGAGAAGAAGTGCAGTCCGATGAAGTCCTCGGTGCGCTCGACGCCTTCGGCGAGCAGCCCGATCGGCAGGGTGGAGGTGTTGGAGCAGAGCAGCGCGTCGGGGGCGAGGACGCCCTCGACCTCCTGGAACACCTTGTGCTTGAGCTCGGTGTTCTCGAAGACGGCCTCGATCACCGCGTCGCAGCCGGCCAGGTCCGCGGCCTCGGCGGTGGGGGTGATCCGGGCGAGCAGCGCGTCCCGCTTGGCCTCGGTGGAGCGGCCGCGGGCGATCGCCTTGTCCAGCAGCCCGGCGGAGTAGGCCTTGCCGCGTTCGGCGGCGGCCATGCTCACGTCCTTGAGCACGACCTCGATGCCGGCCTTGGCGCAGGTGTAGGCGATGCCCGCGCCCATCATCCCGGCGCCGAGCACGGCGACCTTGCGGACGAGTCGCTTCTCGACGCCCTGGGGGCGGCCGGCGCCGGAGTTGACCGCCTGGAGGTCGAAGAACAGCGCCTGGATCATGTTCTTGCTGGTCTGTCCGCAGGCGAGCTCGGTGAAGTAGCGGGCCTCGATCGCCATCGCGGTGTCGATGTCGACCTGGGCGCTCTCCACGGCGGCGGCCAGGATGTTGCGCGGGGCCGGGTAGGGCGCGCCGTTCAGCTGCTTGCGCAGGTTGGCCGGGAAGGCGGGCAGGTTGGCGGCGAACGCCGGGGTCGCGGGGGTGCCGCCGGGGATCTTGTGGCCCTTGACGTCCCAGGGCTGGACGGCGGCCGGGTTGGCCTCGATCCAGGCCCGCGCCCGGGCGGTCAACTCCTCCGGGGTGGCGACGAGTTCGTGGACGAGTCCGTGTCCCAGGGCCTGCGCCGGACGGTACTGGCGGCCCTCCAGGAGGAACTTCAGCAGGGCGTCGGTGATGCCGAACAGCCGTACGGTGCGGACCACTCCGCCGCCGCCCGGCAGCAGGCCGAGGGTGACCTCGGGCAGGCCGAGCCGGCTGGCGGGGTTGTCCAGGGCGATCCGGTGGTGGCAGGCGAGGGCGATCTCCAGGCCGCCGCCGAGCGCGCTGCCGTTGACGGCGGCGACGACCGGCTTGCCGAGGGTCTCCAGCCTGCGCAGCGCGCGCTTGATCCGCTGGGACTTCTCGAAGACGGCGGCGGCGTCCTCGGGGCGGGCGGCGGAGAGCAGCCGGAGGTCTCCCCCGGCGAAGAAGGTCTTCTTCCCGGAGGTGACGATCACGCCGCGCAGCCCGTCGGCGGCGGCGAGGCCGGCCAGCCGGTCGACGACGGCGTCGAGGTCGGTGGTGAAGGCCTCGTTCATGGTGTTGACGGACTGGGTCGGGTCGTCGAGGACGAGGGTGACCACGCCGTCCTGGTCCTGCTCCCAGCGGATGGTGGTGGTGTCGCTCATGAGTTCAGGGTCTCCGAGGGGATCCGAGGGACAGTGGGTCAGATGCGCTCGACGATGGTGGCGACGCCCATGCCGCCGCCCACGCACAGGGTGATCAGGCCGTAGCGCAGGTCGCGCCGCTCCAACTCGTCGATCACGGTGCCGAGCAGCATCGCGCCGGTGGCGCCGAGCGGGTGGCCGAGGGCGATCGCGCCGCCGTTGACGTTGACCTGATCCGGCCGGAAGCCCAGTTCGCGGATGAAGCGCAGGGCGACCGCCGCGAAGGCCTCGTTGATCTCGACCAGGTCGATGTCGGCGGCGGTGAGCCCGGCCTTGGCGAGCGCCTTGCGGGTGGCCGGGGCGGGGCCGGTGAGCATGATGGTGGGCTCGGAGCCGGAGACGGCGGCGGAGACGATCCGGGCGCGCGGGCGCAGCCCGTACCGCTCGCCGATCTCCCGGCTGCCGATGGCGACGAGCGCGGCGCCGTCGACGATGCCGGAGGAGTTGCCGGCGTGGTGGACGTGGTCGATGGCCTCGACCCAGTGGTACTTCTGCAGGGCGACGGCGTCGAAGCCGCCGGCCTCGCCGATGCCGGCGAAGGAGGGCTTGAGGCCGGCCAGGGTCTCGACGGTGGTGCCGGGGCGGATGAACTCGTCGCGCTCCAGCACGACCAGGCCGTTGCGGTCGCGGACCGGGACCACCGAGCGGTCGAACAGGCCGTCCGCCTGCGCCTTGGCGGCGCGGGCCTGGGATTCGGCGGCGAAGGCGTCCACGTCGGTGCGGGAGAAGCCCTCGATGGTGGCGATCAGGTCGGCACCGATGCCCTGCGGGACGAAGTTGGTCTCGTACGCGGTCATCGGGTCCGCGAACCAGGCGCCGCCGTCGGAGGCCATCTTGACCCGGGACATCGACTCGACGCCGCCGGCCAGGATGAGGTCCTCCCAGCCCGAACGGACCTTGGCGGCGGCCAGGTTGACGGCCTCCAGCCCGGAGGCGCAGAAGCGGTTCTCCTGGACGCCGGCCACCGTGTCGGGCAGGCCGGCCGCGATGGCCGCGATCCGGGCGATGTCGGAGCCCTGGTCGCCGACCGGGCTGACCACGCCGAGCACGATGTCGTCGATCGCCGCCGGGTCCAGCTCGGGGTGCCGGTTGCGCAGTTCGTGGATCAGGCCGACGACGAGGTCGATCGGCTTGGTGCCGTGCAGCGAGCCGGTGGCCTTGCCCCGGCCGCGCGGGGTGCGGATCGCGTCGTAGACGTACGCTTCGGTGGTCACGGTCAAACGCCTTTCGGGGCAGGGGGTTTCGCGGGAGGCCTCAGCCGAGGACGGACCGGCCGACGATCTCCTTCATGATCTCGGTGGTGCCGCCGTAGATGGTCTGGATCCGGCCGTCGGTGAACGCCCGGGCGACCGGGAACTCGCTCATGTACCCGTAGCCGCCGTGCAGTTGGAGGCAGCGGTCGGCGGTGCGCTTCTGCAGTTCGGTGGCCCACCACTTGGCCATCGAGGCGTCCGCCGGGGTGAGCGCGTAGCGGTTGTGCTCGGTGATGCAGCGGTCGACGAAGGCCCGGGTGACGGCGCACTCGGTGGCGAGTTCGGCGATCTCGAAGCGCACGTGCTGGAGCTTGGCCAGCGGGCGGCCGAAGGCCTCGCGCTGCTTGACGTAGTCGGTGGTGATCTCGACCAGGTACTCGGCGCCGGCGATCGCCGCGGCCGCGATGGTCAGCCGCTCCTGGGCGAGGTTCTGCATCAGGTGGACGAAGCCGCCGTTGAGCTCGCCGAGCAGGTTCGCCTTCGGCACCCGGACGTCCTCGAAGAACAACTCGGCGGTGTCCTGGGACTTCTGGCCGATCTTGTCCAGGTTGCGGCCGCGCTCGAAGCCGGGCATGCCGCGCTCGACGACCAGCAGGCTCAGCCCGTGCGCGCCGCCCTCGGGGGTGGTGCGGGCGACCACGACCACCAGGTCGGCGAGGATGCCGTTGGAGATGAAGGTCTTGGCGCCGTTGAGCAGGTAGTGGTCGCCCCGGTCGACGGCCTGGGTGCGGATGCCCTGGAGGTCGGAGCCGGTGCCGGGCTCGGTCATCGCGATCGCGGTGATCAGCTCGCCGCTGCAGAAGCCGGGCAGCCAGCGGCGCTTCTGCTCCTCGGTGGCGAGCGAGGTGAGGTAGGGGCCGATGATGTCGTTGTGCAGGCCGATCGCCAGCCCGGAGGCGCCGGCCCGGGCGAACTCCTCGGCCAGCACGGCGGCGTAGCGGAAGTCCGGGGCGCCCCCGCCGCCGTACTCCTCGGGGACGGCCATCCCGAGCAGGCCCTGGCGGCCGGCCGCCAGCCAGGCGGAGCGGTCGACGATGCCGGCCTTCTCCCAGCGGTCGTAGTGCGGCAGCACCTCCTTGGCGAGGAAGGCCCGCACGGCGGCCCGGAAGTCCTCGTGCTGCTCGGTGAAGATCTCGCGCTGCAACGCTACGCTCCTTGTCCTGCATCGGAGTTGTCGGAGTTGAGGGACGGGACGGCCCAGTCGCGGGCCACCTCGGCGGTGTCCGCACCCGGCCGGGCCGGCGGGCGGCGCAGCGCGCCGGGGGTGGCGGAGAAGCGCGGGGCGGGGGCGGGCTGGGTGACACCGCCCGCCTCGACGTAGGTGCCGCGCGCCAACAGGTGCTCCTCCCGGGCTGCCTGACGCATCGTCAGTACGGGCTCCACGCAGGCGTCGGAGCCGGCGAAGACGGCCTCCCACTCGGCCCTGGTCCGGGTGGCGAAGCGGTCGGCGATCAGGGCTCGCAGTTCGGGCCAGCGGGCCAGGTCGTACTGCCCGGGCGCCTGCGGGCCGAGTTCCAGCAGCCGGGCGAACTCGGCGTAGAACTGCGGCTCCAGCGCCCCCACGGCCAGGTGTCCGCCGTCGGCCGCCCGGTAGACCGCGTAGAACGGCGCGCCGCCGTCCAGCAGGTTGGCGCCCCGGCGGTCCTGCCAGTGGCCGGCCGCGAGCAGTCCCCACAGCATGCTGGACAGGTGCGCCGCGCCGTCCACGATCGCGGCGTCGACGACCTGGCCGGCGCCGGTGCTCCTGGCGTGGTGCAGCCCGGCGAGCAGGCCGACGACCAGGTAGAGCGAGCCGCCCGCGTAGTCGCCCAGCAGGTTGGCCGGGATGCCGGGCGCCTCCTCGGGCCCGCCCGGCCCCGCGACCAGGCCGAGCACCCCGGCCACCGCCGCGTACCCGAGGTCGTGCCCGGCACTGGCGGCGCGCGGCCCCTGCTGCCCCCACCCGGTCATCCGCCCGTACACCAGCGCCGGGTTGCGGGCCAGGCAGTCCTGCGGCCCGACCCCGAGCCGCTCCGCGACCCCGGGCCGGTAGCCCTCGATCAGCAGGTCCGCCCGCTCGACCAGGTCCAGCACCAGGCCGGGCCCCGCCGGGGACTTGAGGTCGACCAGCACCGACCGCTTGTTCCGGTTGGTCACGTCGTACGCCGGATCGATGCCCAGCGGCGACGGATCCGGCCGGTCCACCCGCACCACGTCGGCGCCCAGGTCGGCCAGCAGCATCGCTGCGAACGGCCCCGGCCCGATCCCCGCGAGCTCGACCACCCGCACCCCCGCCAACGGGCCGGGGCCGGTGGCCGTGGCGCCCGGCGGACTGCTCGTGTCACGCACTGGCTGCAGAACCCTTCTGGGTTTGACAGTAAAGCTGTAACACCCGCGATGATAGAGAAGCGACCCGCCGGTAACAAGACCTCCTCCCCCACCATGAACACCGCCGCCGAGGACTTCGCCGCCGCCTGCCGCCTGCCGCCCGAGCGACTGCGCCGGTTCCTCACCGCCGGGGGCAAGGCGATCGAGCGTGAGCCGATCCCGTAGCCGGGGCGGGTGGGCGGAAATGGTCGGGCGACTGTCGGGGTAATGGCCTATGGTGCGGTAGACCTATTACGAACGACACGGGGGAAGCGCCATGACCACCACCGGACACGCCACCGGACACGCCACCGGACACGCCACCGGACACGCCACCGGACACGCCACCCGCACGATCGTCACCGCCTCCGAGCGGCTGGTGCTCGGACGGCCCCAGGAGGGGGACGTGGAGGCGGTGTTCGCGATCCACGGGGATCCGGAGACCAACCGGTACAACCCCAACGGGCCCCACCGCGACCGGGCGGCGAGCCGGGAGATGCTGGACGGCTTCGTCGCCGACTGGGCGCGGGACGGGGTGGGGTACTGCACCGTGTCCACCCGGGAGGAGCCGGAGGTGGTCATCGGGTTCTCCGGGCTCTACCTACACACGCTGGACGGCGAGCGGGTGTTCAACCTCTACTACCGCTTCCGGCCGTCCGCCTGGGGCCTGGGCTACGCCGCCGAGGCGGCCCGGGCGGCGATGGCGGAGGCGCTGCCGCGCTTCCCCGGCGTGCCGGTGGTCGCCCTGATCCACCCGGACAACGTGCCGTCCCGCCGGCTCGCCGAGCGGCTCGGGCTGCTGCCGGACCCGGACGGCCGCACCGACGACGAGGACCGGCTGATCCACCGGATGGCCTGAGCCGGGCGGCCGACCTGGCCACCGCCCTGAGCAGGACCGTTTCTTCCGTCCCGCTGCTACCTGCGAGTAGAGTGCGGCGTTCCCCCTTAGCCGTCCGATACCTCCCGTATCGCCTGAAACGAACTGGTGGCCGCATGACAGTCCGGACCCGCCCCGCGCTGTGGTGGCGCATGGGCATCGTGCTCTCGGCGGGCCTCGGCCTGACCCTCGGAACCGCGCCGCTGGTGTTCTTCACCGTGCAGAGCAACGTCATCGTGCTCGGCTACTTCATCGGCGCCGTGTACTGGATGCTCAAGCGCGACACCGTGGACGCGCCCGCACCCCGGCTGCGCGGCGCCGCCACCCTGTACATCCTGATCACCGGTCTGGTCTCGCACGTCCTGCTCCAGCACGGCGCCAACCCGCTGCCCGGGCTGGTCAGCGGGCCGGACAAGCTCGCGCACTGGTCGTCGTTCTTCCTGCACTACGTGACGCCGGTGATGGTGATCGCCGACTGGCTGGCGCTGAAGCCGCGCAACGCGGCGGCCTGGAAGGACATCCCGCTCTGGCTGGCCTTCCCGCTCGGCTACGCGGCGATCGTGCTCGCCCGGAACGCGCTGTTCGACGACTACCCGACGCCCTACCCCTACTTCTTCTTCGACCCCACCACCAAGGGCTACGGCTACGTCTGGGGCCAGATAGCCCTGCTGACGGTCGAGTTCGTGGTGCTGGCCGCCGCCGTGGTCGGGCTGGACCGGCTGGGAACGCTGGTCGCGGGCAAGCTGAGGTCCGCCAAGTCCTGAATGCCCGGGCCCGGATGACGGCCTCCCCGGGGGTGCCCTTTCGCCGGGGCGCTTTCCGGGAACGCCCTTTCCCGGGTGACCGTCCGCGCGGCGGCCGGCCTCAGATCCGCCAGGAGCGGATCCGGTCGGCCGCCGCGAACACGTCCGCCCCGCCCGCCGCGATGTCGCGGGCCAGCTCGACCAGCGCCCCGTACGGCGGGTCGACGCCCTCCTTGGCCGCGTGCATGTACGCGGCCGTCGTCATGCAGGCGTACAGGTTGTTGCGCACCGGCAAGGGGCGCAGCAGCACGATGGTGTGCATCAGGGTGGCCGCGCACCAGGCGGCGTCGGCGTTGTGGCCGAGTTGCGCGGTGTTCACCCGGTGCCGGGCGACGGCGGCCTGGAGCGCGGAGTAGTCCCGCACGCTGAGGTCCTCCGGCGAGGCCAGTTCCTGCACGTCGAGCAGCCAGCGCAGGTCGACGTGGAACAGCATCATCCCCGCACCCCCGCCGCGCCGTTCACGCCGCCGGCGCGTCCTCCGGGAACGCGGCGTCGAACTCCGCCCGGTGCGACTTCCAGAACGCCACCGCGTGGTCCACGAACACCCGCCGCTGCTGCTCCCGCACGCTCAGGTCGTGGATGTACGCCTTGATGCTCTTACCGTCCGCGGCGGCGGCCTCGCGGATCGCGGCGAGCTCGTGCTCCGTGTACTCGATGTTGAGCGCAGGCATGGCGCCGATGGTACTGGAGCGCACCGGAGTTGGGACCATCAACGGAGGATTTTCACCCGCCGTCAAAAGGGTTTGCTGTCGATACCCCCGCGGAGTGGTTTCGGCGCAGCCGCGGGTAGCCCCCAAGTCGGGCGGGGGTCGGGCACGCGGGATGACGCCGGGGCGGCGGGGGCCGCCGTAGCGTCGGGGGCAAGGCGGCGGAGCGGTTCCGCGGGGGAGGCCGGGCGGTTCGGCGGAGGCCGGAGATGACGCGCAGGACAGTGGGCAGGACCGCAGTGAGCAGGGCCGCGGCGAGCAGGACTGGGGCGAGCGGGGCGGCAGTGGGCAGAGCGGCAGTGGGCAGGACGGTGGCGGCCACGGCGGTGGCGCTCGCGACGACGGTCGCGGTGGCGGCGCCGGGGGTGGCCGCGACGCAGGCCGACGGCCAGGACAGGCGGGGCAGGTCCCTCCAGGGGGTCTGGCAGATGGACGGGTACGGCCTGGTGGCCGTGGTCTCCGGGAGCAGCCTGGTCACCTACGACGTGACGACGCACAGCTGCGTGCCGGGGTGGGTCACCGGGACGCAGGACGGCGCCCCCGGCCGGGACGGCACCGTCCGGTACGTCCTGGGCGACAACGCCCTCACCCTCACCCCGCAGCCGGGCGGGCGCCGGGCGATCGACGCCGAGGAGGGCGGGACGGGCACCAAGACGCTGCGCCGCCTGGACGCGCTGCCGGCGCTGTGCACCCGGCCCGCCCCCAACGACCCGCTCGCGGTCTTCGACCGGTTCTGGGAGACCTTCGAGGAGAACTACCCCTTCTTCGCCGCCAAGGGGATCGACTGGCACGCGGCCCGCGACGAGCAGCGCGCGAAGATCACTCCGGCGACCACCACCGACCAGCTCCAGCAGATCTTCATCGACCTGCTGACCCCGCTCAAGGACGCGCACACCGGTCTGGCCCGGGTGACCAGTACCGGCCCGACCGGCGTCTACTCCGGCCGGCGCGACGGCTCGTTGAAGTCGACGCCCGCCCTACGGGACGCGGCCCGCAAGGCCGTCGACGCACAACTGACCGGCCCTGAACAGGAGTTCGCCGTCAATGAGCAGGGGGTGAGCCGGCTGGGCGTGGGCCGGCTCCCGGGCGGCGTCGGCTACCTGCGGGTGAGCGGCTTCGACGGCTACGCGACCGGCGGGTTCGCCGCCCAGGCCAAGGAGCTCGACCGGGCGCTGGACGCCCTGCTCGCCGACCCCGACCGGCTCAACGGCCTGGTGATCGACGTCCGGCTGAACGGCGGCGGCTCGGACGCGCTCGGGCAGCAGATCGCCGCCCGGCTCACCGACCGCCCGTACGTCGCCTACCGCAAGGTGGCCCGCGACGACCCGGCCGACCCCACGAAGTTCACCCGGCCGCAGCCGGTCGTGGTGCGGCCCGCGCACACCGAGCACTTCACCGGCCCCGTCGCCCTGCTCACCTCCTCGCTGTCGATCAGCGCCGCCGAGACCTTCACCCAGACCCTGATGGGCCGTTCCCCGCACGTCGTCCGGATCGGCGAGAACACCCAGGGCGTCTTCTCCGACGTACTGATCAAGACCCTCTCGCCGGACTTCATGGTGGTGCTGCCGAACGAGAAGTACCTCACGCCCGACGGCAGCACCTTCGACGGCCCCGGCATCCCGCCGGACATCCGCACGCCGGTGTTCACCGATGACGAGCCGGCCGGGCTCAAGGACTCCGCCCTGAGCACGGCCCGCCGCGTCCTCGGCGAGCAGTAGCGGCCGCATCGCGGGCGAGGCAGGCCGCGCCGTACCGGCCACCCCGGCGGCGGCCGCCCGCGCCGTACCGGCTACATCGGATCCACCCCCCGCAGTTCGCCGTCCAGCTCCAGCCACCGGGTGAGGCCCAGGCCGCGCAGGAACGGCACGTCGTGGCTGGCCACGATCAGCGCGCCCTGGTAGGCGGCGAGCGCCTGGGTGAGCTGGCGGACGCTGGCGAGGTCCAGATTGTTGGTCGGCTCGTCGAGCAGCAGCAGCTGCGGCGGCGGGTCGGCCAGCAGCAGCGCGGCCAGGGTGGCCCGGAACCGCTCGCCGCCGGAGAGGGTCGCGGCGGGCTGGTCGGCCCGGCCGCCGCGGAACAGGAAGCGGGCCAGCCGGGCACGGATCGCGTTGTCCCCGGCGGCGGGGGCGAACAGCTTGACGTTCTCCGCCACGGTCAGCTTGTCGTCCAGCAGGTCGAGGCGCGGCGGGCCGGGTGCGACCCGCACCCCGGGGGGGTCGACCCCCCCCCACCCGGCGCGGGAGCCCCCCCGGGGGCGCGC
>NZ_JBHWIR010000054.1:28039-39851 GCF_042731835.1 Kitasatospora sp. NPDC059817
GGGGGGGGGGCCCCACCGATCGCCGACCCCCCCCACGGACCTATTGTCCCCCCGCCGGCCGAGCCGCTGCGGCCGGCCCCGCCGCGCCACCGGGGTGCTGACCTCGCCCTCCAGCGGGGCGAGTTCGCCCGCGATGGTGCGCAGCAGGGTGGTCTTGCCGGAGCCGTTGCGGCCGACCAGGGCGATCCGCTCGGGGCCGCGCAGGTCGAGGTCGGCGGTGGTGCCGTAGGGCAGCCGGACCTTCTGCAGGGTGAGCACGGTGCGCCCGACCGGGACGGCCGTGCGCGGCAGGTCGATCCGGATCTCGGCGTCGTCGCGCACCGCCTCCTCGGCGGCGGTGAGCCGCTGCCGGGCCTCCTCCAGCCGCTCGGTGTGCATGCCCTGGAGCCGCCCGGCCGTCTCCTGGCCTTGGCGTTTGAGCTTGCCCGCGAAGATGTGCGGGTCGTTGCGGGTGACCGAGCGCTTCTTGCCGTAGCTGGCGCTGCGGTCCAGCCGGGTGCGGGCCTCGGTCAAGTCCCGCTTCTGGCGCTCGACGTCGGCCTCGGCGTTGCGCAGAAGCCGCTCGGCGGTCTCCTGCTGGGCGGCGAGGGTGCGCTCGTACTCGGCGAAGTTGCCGCCGTACCAGGTGACCGCGCCGTCCCGCAGGTCGGCGATCTGGTCGACGTGCTGGAGCAGTTCGCGGTCGTGGCTGACGATCAGCATGACGCCGTGCCAGCCAGCGACCGTCTCGTAGAGCCGCTCCCGGGCCGTCCGGTCCAGGTTGTTGGTGGGCTCGTCGAGCAGCAGGACGTCGGGGCGGCGCAGCAGCAGGGCGGCGAGGCGCAGCAGGACGGCCTCGCCGCCGGAGAGCTCCCCGGTGGTGCGGTCGAGGCCGAGGCGGTGCAAGCCGAGCCGGTCGAGGGTGGCGCGGGCGCGCTCCTCGACGTCCCAGTCGTCGCCGACGGCGTCGAAGTGGCGCTGGTCGGAGTCCCCGGACTCGATGGCGTGCAGGGCCTCGCGGGTGGCCCGGATGCCGAGCGCCTCGTCCACCCGCACGGTGGTGTCCAGCGTCAACCCCTGGGGCAGGTAGCCGAGTTCGCCGTCGACCCGGACGGTGCCGCCGGTCGGGGTCAGCTCGCCGGCGATCAGCCGCAGCAGGGTGGACTTGCCGGCGCCGTTGAGCCCGATCAGGCCGGTGCGGCCGGGGCCGACGGCGAGGTGGAAGCCGTCCAGGACGGGCTTGCCGTCGGGCCACTCGAAGGTGAGATCGGTGCAGAGGACGGCGGTGGTGGGTTGTGCCATGGAGGGCCTCCCGGGTGGTTGCCGAAGGGAACGATGAGCAACACGGGGAGACACCGCGGGTACGGACCGGTACGGCCGGGGGGAGGGCGGGGCGGATCCGGATCAGCCGGATCGGGCTCGCCACGGGGCCGTGACTGAGGTCGCACACTCGCACACCGCGCGGCGAAGGGCCTGCGCGGCGGGGGCGGTGTCTCGGGACCTCAGTAGAGCAACGGCCTTCTCCTTGTCTGGCTGGTGACTCCGTCCACGCTACGCACGGCGCCCGACGCGGGCAACCGAATTTCGGCGCACCGGGAAGCACCCTGGACACGCACCGGGAAGCGGCCGCCCGACCGGATTCCGGGCGCCCGGAGGAGGGCGGGTGCCGGTCCGGTGCCCATCCGGTGACGGCCCCTCCCCAGTCCGGGGGTGTGCGTAAGGAGGCCTTTATCCGCATGGCAGACTCCTCCCCTGCCATGCCTGCGGCTCCCCGGAGCCGTACCCGAGGAAGGGGTCGCATGGCGGTTATTCACAGGGGGATTTGAACTCATGTCACCGATGTACCGGCCGAACCGTGCCGTCCTGGGCGCCTCCGTCGCCGCGCTGACCGTGCTGGCCGCGACCGCGTGCGGCCCGGACAACAGCGACCCGGTCGTGGCCCGGACCACGGCTCCGACGGTCGCGGCCGGCGCCACCGGCAAGCCGGGCGCAGCACCGATCAAGCTGCCGACCGCCGAAGAGCTGAAGACCTGGAAGTTCGAGGACTGGGACAAGTGGGCCCAGCAGAACGTGATCACTCCGGCGGTCAAGGGCTACTGGACCCTGCAGCGGATCCTGAACGCCAAGCCCAAGCCGATGCCGCAGCCGCAGCCCGACCCGACGCAGCCGCCGGCCCAGCCGACCGGCGCGGCCCCGGCCCAGCCGACCTCGAAGCCGGCCACCCCGGCCCCGGCGCAGCCCACCACCGCCCAGCCCCCGAGCACCGGCGACGCGCTGCCCACCGTCATCGAGGCCAAGCCGACCCAGCACCCGTTCGCGAAGAACCTGCACGTCAACGGCAAGCTCTTCTTCAAGGACGGGAACGAGGACTACGTGTGCTCCGGCACCGTCGTCTCCGACCCGGCCAACCCCGGCAAGAGCAACCTGGTCTGGACCGCCAGCCACTGCCTGAACGGCGGCAAGGGCGGCCAGTACTACACCAACATCTCCTTCGCCCCGGCCTACAACAGCAACGGCCTGCTGAGCGGCGGCAAGCAGGCCAACGAGACCGACGCCGAGCCGTACGGCGAGTGGGGCGCGACCGCCGGCATGGTCTCGCCGCAGTGGTCGGCCGAGGCCGACCCGGAACACGGCGGCCCGTGGAGCCAGTACGACTTCGGGATCATCAAGGTCGCCAACCCGAGCGGCAACGGCAAGTCGCTGGAGGAGACCGTCGGCGGCTCCGTGCCGATCTGGTTCAACGCCCCGCGTGAGCAGTTCAACAGCGTCAGCGCCTACGGCTACCCGGCCGGCAAGCCGTTCGACGGCGTCGAGCTGGACCACTGCGACAGCGGGAAGCCGGCGAAGAAGACCGGCGACCCGAGCCGCCCGGCGATGCTGATGATCGGCTGCAACATGACCGGCGGCAGCAGCGGCGGCGGCTGGGTCGCGACCAAGGACGGCAAGCCGGCCCTGGTCAGCGACACCTCGATCGGCAACGGCGCCAGCACCTGGGAGGCCGGCCCGTACCTGGACGACGTGGCGGCCCGGATGTTCGACTACTTCTCGAAGAAGTCGAAGTGACCACCGAGGCCCGGAGCACCGCCGAGGCCCGGGTGGCCTCCCGGGTCCGGTAGGTCCTGACCGGCCCGCGTGGCCGGTCCCCGGGGCCGCGGCAGCCGCGCCGCGGCCCCGGGCTTTTCCGCCACCCGGCCCGCTCCTCCTACAATCGGGCTCATCATGAGCGCCACACTCGTAGTCAAGGACCTCGCCGCCGGTCACGGCGAACGCACCCTCTTCTCCGGCCTGGACCTGGTCGTCGCCCCCGGTGACGTGATCGGCCTGGTCGGCGTGAACGGCGCCGGCAAGTCGACGCTGCTGCGGCTGCTGGCCGGGCTGGACACCCCCGAGGGCGGTTCGCTGCGGCTCAGCCCGGCGACCGCCAACATCGGCCACCTGCCACAGGAGCCGGAGCGGCGCGAGGGCGAGTCGGTGCGCGACTTCCTGGCCCGCCGCACCGGCGTGGCGGCCGCGCAGACCGCACTGGACGAGGCCACCGAGGGCCTGGTCGAGGGCCGCCCGGGCGCCGACGACGCGTACGCGGCGAGCCTGGACCGCTGGCTGGAGCTGGGCGGCGCCGACCTGGAGGAGCGCGCCGAGGAGGTCGCCGACTCGCTCGGCCTGAAGGTCTCGCTCGACCTGCCGATGACGGCGCTGTCCGGCGGCCAGGCCGCCCGGGCCGGCCTCGCCTCGCTGCTGCTCTCCCGCTACGACGTCTTCCTGCTCGACGAGCCCACCAACGACCTCGACCTCGACGGCCTGGAGCGGCTGGAGGCCTTCGTCAAGGGCCTGCGCGCGGGCACCGTGCTGATCAGCCACGACCGCGAGTTCCTGGCCCGCACCGTCACCAAGGTGCTGGAGCTGGACCTGCACCAGCAGCAGGTCAACCTGTACGGCGGCGGCTACGAGGCGTACCTGGAGGAGCGCGCGGTGGCCCGCCGGCACGCCCGCGAGGAGTACGACGAGTACGCCGACACCAAGGCCGGGCTGGAGGCCCGGGCCCGGATGCAGCGCGGCTGGATGGAGCACGGCGTGCGCAACGCCCGCCGCAAGTCCTCCGACAACGACAAGATCGGAAAGGCGCAGCGCGCCGAGTCCACCGAGAAGCAGGCCTCCAAGGCCCGGCAGACCCAGCGGATGATCGAGCGGCTGGACGTGGTCGAGGAGCCGCGCAAGGAGTGGGAGCTGCGGATGGAGATCGCCACCGCGCCGCGCTCCGGCTCGGTGGTCGCCACCCTGCGCGCGGCCGTCGCCCGCCGCGGCGACTTCGCCTTCGGCCCGGTGGACCTCCAGATCGACTGGGCGGACCGGGTCGCCATCACCGGCGCCAACGGCGCGGGCAAGTCGACGCTGCTGGCCGCCCTGCTCGGCCGGCTCGAACTCGACGGCGGCAGTGCCTCGTTGGGCTCCGGCGTGGTGGTCGGCGAGGTGGACCAGGCGCGCGGGCTGTTCCTCGGCGGCGAGCCGCTGGCGGACGCCTTCGCCGCCGCCGTCCCGGAGTTCACGCCGGAGGAGGTGCGCACCCTGCTGGCCAAGTTCGGCCTCAAGGCGGTGCACGTGAAGCGCCCGGCCGGCACCCTCTCCCCCGGCGAGCGCACCCGGGCCGCGCTGGCGCTGCTCCAGGCGCGCGGGGTCAACCTGCTGGTGCTGGACGAGCCCACCAACCACCTGGACCTGCCCGCGATCGAGCAGCTGGAGGCGGCGCTCGGCTCGTACACCGGGACCCTGCTGCTGGTCACCCACGACCGGCGGATGCTGGACACCGTCACGGTGAACCGGCGGATCGAGGTCCGGGACGGGCGGGTGCACGAGCTGTAGTCCCACCCGGCAGGGCGGCCCTGCCGGGCGGCCCTGCCGGATGGACCCGCCGGGCGGCCCTGCCGGATGGACCTGATCTGCGGATTGGTCTCGACCTCTTCCCGGCGCGGCCGTCATGTGCTGTGCTGTCGGCCATGGTTGACAGTGCAGTGGCAGGGACGCCCTACCCGACCGTCCCCCTCACCCCGATGACGGTGCCGGCCCACGAGGCCGAGGCCCGCAGCAGGTCCTTCCACGACGTGATGGCGCAGCGCCGGACCGTCCGCGACTACGCGACCCGCCCGATCCCGGACGGGGTCGTCGAGTGGGCGATCCGGACCGCCAACACCGCGCCCAGCGGCGCGCACGTCCAGCCCTGGCGGTTCGTGGTGATCACCGACCCGGAGCGCAAGCGGCGGCTGCGCGAGGCCGCCGAGGCCGAGGAGCGCGAGTTCTACGCGCACCGGGCGTCGGAGGAGTGGCTGGCCGCGCTGGCGCCGATCGGCACCGACTGGCGCAAGCCGTTCCTGGAGGACGCGCCGGCGGTGATCGTGGTGTTCGAGGTGCACAAGGGGCCCGATTCGCCGCGTCCTTACTACACCAAGGAGTCGGTGGGGATCGCGGTCGGACTGCTGCTGGCCTCGCTGCACCAGGCCGGGCTGGCGACGCTGACCCACACGCCGAGCCCGATGAAGTTCCTCAACGAGGTCTGCGAGCGCCCGTTGGAGGAGCGCGCCGCATACGTCATCCCGGTCGGCTACCCGGCCGAGGGGGCGCGGGTGCCGGATCTGCGGCGCAAGGAGCTGGACGAGGTACTGATCAGGCTCTGACCGCCGGGCGTGTGCGCGCCCCGGTGCGCCGGGAGTGCGGCCGGGCGCGCCGGGGTGTGGCGGGGACTGGTGAGAGGCCTGGTGGGAGGCCGTCCGGAATTCATTGGTGACAGGTCCCGGCCAAGGACATAATCGCGGTCATGAGCCACCCGCAGTCACGGTCCTGCAAGTACCCGCCCGCCCCGCTCCACGTGCCCGGCCCCACCGCCGTCACCACCGGGCGGCCGCCCGAGGAACTGCGGCTGCCCGGCGGGATCTCGCTGCTGCGCCGCCGCAGCACGCACGCGGTGGCGCTCAACAAGGCCGTCCGCGCCAACCTGGACCACCTGCGGCCCTGGATGGAGTGGGCGGCCGAGCCCCCCACCCGGGCGCAGACCGCCGAGCTGGCCCGGGCCGGCTCCCTCGCCTGGGAGGCCGGCACCGACTTCATGTACCTGGTCGGCCTGGACGCCGAACCCGGCGGCGTGGTCGGCGCCCTCGGCCTGCACGGCCGGATCGGCCCCGGCGCGCTGGAGATCGGCTACTGGGTCGCCGCCCGGCACGCCGGCCGCGGCATCGCCACCACCACGGCCGGGGCGCTGACCGAGGCCGCCCTGGCGCTGCCCGGCATCGCGCGGGTGGAGATCCACTGCGACGAGGCGAACGGCGCCAGCGCGGCCGTCCCGCGCAAGCTCGGCTACCGGCTCGACCGGGTCGCCGAGGCCGCCGCCCGGGCTCCCGCCGAGACCGGGCGGCAGCTGATCTGGGTCCGGGAGGCCTGACGGCGCTCCGAGGCGGGGCCGGCGACCCGGGCCGGCGACCTGGGCGGCCTGCGCCGTTCGGTACCGCTGGCCGTTCAGTACCGCTCGCCCGTTGGCGTCGGCAGCGCGTCCAGGTCGGCCAGATCGGCCGCCGAGAGCACGACCTCGGCCGCGCCCGCGTTGTCCACCAGGTAGCGCGGCGTCTTGGTGCCCGGGATCGGGAAGACGTGCCGGCCCTGCGCCAGCACCCAGGCCAGCGCGACCTGCGCGGGCGTCGCGCCGATCCGCTCGGCGACCTCCTTGACCCTGCCGACCAGTGCCAGGTTCGCCTTCAGCGCGTCCTGCTGGAAGCGCGGCAGCCGGCGGCGGAAGTCATCGGCGGGCAGCTCGTCGAAGGAGGCGATGCTGCCGGTCAGGAAGCCCCGACCGAGCGGCGAGAACGGCAGGAAGGCGATGCCCTGCTCCTCGGTGTACGGCAGCACCTCGGCCAGCACGTCCCGGGTCCAGAGCGAGAGCTCGGACTGCACGGACGCCACCGGGTGCACCGACTGGGCCCGCTTGATCTCCTCGACGGTCACCTCGGAGAGCCCGATCCGGCGGGCCTTGCCGGCCGCGACGGTCTCGGCGAGGGCGCCCCAGGTCTCCTCGATCGGGACGGCCGGGTCGACCCGGTGCAGCTGGTAGAGGTCGACGTGGTCGGTGCCGAGGCGGCGCAGGCTGTCGTCGATCGAGCGGCGCACGTGCTCGGGGCTGCCGTCGCGGGCCGACTGGCCGGACCCGCCCGGGACGATGCCGACCTTGGTGGCGAGGAAGGCGCGCTCCCGGTACGGGCCGGCCAGCGCGGCGCCGACCACCTCCTCGTTGGTGTAGGGGCCGTACATGTCGGCGGTGTCGATCAGGGTGACGCCGAGGTCCAGCGCCTGCCGGATCACCCGGACGGAGTTCTCGTCGTCCCGGTTCTGCACGTCGTAGGCCCAGGTCATCCCCATGCAGCCGAGGCCGATGACGCCGGTCTCCGGGCCGTTGGTACCGAACGTGGCGTTGCGCATGACGGTGCTCCGATCGTGGTGGTGTGTTTGCCCGCTCGCGGGGTGCTGCGGTGGATCAACGCGTCCAGCTTTCACCTTGGAGTGCACTCAAGGTCAAGCCCGTCCGGTCGCGCTTCGGACGCGCTTGGGATCCGCTTCGGACCCGCTTCGGATCCACCTCCGATCCGCCTCCGATCCGCCGACCGCCAGAGGGGTCGTTGATCGTATGAGCGGCCCTCGGCTCACCCGGAGGTGGGATGCGCCCGAGGCGCAGGTGGAGCGCGTACGTCGGACTTCACCACCATGCGCGCGGGCACGACCGTCTGAACCGTGCGTCCGCACCACGGCCGGCCGCCGGGCGCGCGCAGGCCGGCCGCCCGGCCGGCACCGGGTGATCACCCGTCAAACCGGCGTGCGGGAGCCCGTCGGCGGGACCTCCGCACCACCGGGCGCCATCCGTCCGGTCTTGGCAGGGCTCACGGCGACGGCGGACCCTCTGGGCACAGCCGATCATCGGCTCGTCCAGTCGGTATTCCGTTGGGGAGGAACCCATGACGTTCTCGCGCACCCGCCTCGCCGCCGTCGCGGTGATCGTGGCCGCCGCCACCGCCGTGACCGTCCCGGCGCAGGCCGCCGGCGGCCACCGCGCCCTCAGCCGCTTCGACGACGGAAGCTTCGAGTCGCCCAAGGCCCCGGCGAACAGCTTCGCCGAGTTCAACGCCGGACAGACCATCGGCCCGTGGACGGTCACCAGCGGCAGCGTCGACCTGATCGGCGCCGGGTTCTGGCAGGCCGCCGAGGGCGACCAGTCGGTGGACCTCAACGGCGCCACCACCGGCGCCGTCGCCCAGACCTTCGCCACCGTCCCGGGCACCACCTACTCCGTGACGTACGCGCTGGCCGGCAACACGTCGGCCGCACCGGCCGTGAAGACCGGCCGGGTGCTCGTCGACGGCCAGGACTTCCAGGACTTCTCCTTCGACATCACCGGCAAGACGCCGACCAACATGGGTTACGTGGGGCACCAGTTCAGCTTCGTCGCGCGGAACGCCTCCACCACGCTGACCTTCGCCAGCACCAACGCGGGCGCGGCCGGCCCGGTCGTGGACGACGTCCAGGTCAAGGAGTGCAAGCCGTGTTGCGGGTGATCCACTGAACCGCCCGCCCGCCGGTCCGGGACCAGCGGGCGGGCCTCCCCCTCCTTGCCGACCGTTGTTTCCCCCTCGCTTAAAGTGCTTCACCCCGCACGGCGAGCCCTGACAGGGTCAGTTACCGGAAGGTGCACTCCCTGTGAGGAAGGGTGGATCCCTTGTTCAACCGATTGAACCGATTGAACCGATTCAACCGACGAAAAGCATCCGCGCTCGCCGTGGCGACGCTCACGGCGGCACTCGGTCTGGTGCCGGTCGGCACCGCCCAGGCGGCGGCCTGTCAATGGCAGAAGACGGCGTGGGAGCTGCCGCCCACCACGACGGCCGGCGCGGTGTCCTCCAGCGACGGCGGCCGGTACGGAGTCGGCCTCACCGGAACGCGGTCCACCAGCTGGCCCTACGACTTCACGGACGGGCGCGGGACGCTGTGGGACAACGGGAAGGTCGTGCTGCGGCTCCCTGCGGGCAATCCCAACCTGTCCGGCATCAACGCGGCCGGCCTGATCGTCGGCGCCGACCTCGTCAACAACAAGTTCAGGGCCGTGACGGTGAGCCACACCGGGACGACGACTGTGCTGCCGTTCAATCCGAACTGGAACAGCTCGTCCGCCAGTGTGGTCAACAACGCCGGTGACATCGCCGGGATGGCCAAAGTCGGAACGAATTTCATCCTGGTGGTGTGGCCGGCGAACGCGCCGGGAACGTACCGCGAACTGCCCATCCCGGCAAGCAGCTTCCTCTTCCTCAACGGCATCGACGAGCAAGGCAGGGTCGTCGGGTCCACCGACGCGTTCGGCTTCGTCTCGGACATCAACGGCCAGTGGCACGCGCTCGCCGCACAGGGCTCCAACGCCAAGGGAACTCCTGCGGCGATCCGGGACGGGCGCATCGTCGGCGGCACGCAGAACGACACGAGCTACGCCGAAGCCGAATGGGACGCCCAGGGTTCGCTGATCCGAACCATCGGCACGGGCGCCATCTCGGCAAGTGCCATCGGCGGCAACGGAATCGTGGGCGGCACGGCGTTCGTCGGGTCGATTCGACGGCCTGTCCTGTGGCGTGACGGCGTGGTGGCGGACTCGCTGCCTGCGGTCTCGGACTCGTTCACGATCAGGGCGATCAGCACCGACGAGAAGACCCTCATCGGGAACGAGAACTCCCGACCCGTGAACTACACCTGCTCCTGACGGCTGCTTCTGATGCCTGCTCCTGACTGCTGTTTCTGACGGCTGTTTCTGACGCCATGAGGGCCGGCAGCCTCCTCCCCGGAGGGGCTGCCGGTCCGGTCTTCGCCGCCGTCGCTTTCGCGGCCGCCGCCTGTCGGGAGCCGAAAATCCTCCTGCCAGGGTGCCGAAGGTCGACAGGGGTGCCACCCGAGGGTGCGAAGCGGTGTTCCGAGAACGGGGTTCCAGAGCCTTAAACCGTTCCTAAAACCTTCCCACAGCGGGCTTCCGATGCCCCGGAAGTGCTTGACGTGCACAGCTGGTCTAGTCCAGTTTGATGCTCAGCACCGCGCTCCTCCCCCGCACCGGACCAGCCCCCATGCTGCCGCCCGCCCCGCGTTTCCCCCTTCGCGGCGCGGGCGGCCCCACGTCCCGAGAGGCACCCCCATGCCCAGCGCGCCCCAGCCCGCCCCCACGCACCGCCGCCCCGCCGGTCGCACCAAGCTGCTGAGCCTCGCCGCCGCCACCGCGCTCGCCGCCGGCGGCCTCGCCACGCTCGCCGGGAACGCCGGCGCCGCCGACGGCAACCTGCTCGCCAACCCCGGCCTGGAGAGCGACGCGCTCAGCCCCTGGAGCTGTTCCGGCGGGACCGGCAGCGTCGTCAACTCCGGTGCGCACAGCGGCAGCTACGCGCTGAAGGGGGCGGTCGGCGCGAGCGACACCGCACAGTGCGGCCAGACCGTCACCGTCCAGCCCAACACCACGTACAACCTCAGCGCCTGGGTGCAGGGCCAGTACGTCTACCTGGGCGCCACCGGCAGCGGCGTCACCGACCCGGCCACCTGGACGCCGGGCGGCGCCAACTGGCAGCAGCTGTCCACCAGTTTCACCACCGGCCCGGCCACCACCAGCGTCACCGTCTACCTGCACGGCTGGTACGGGCAGGGCGCCTACCTCGCCGACGACATCACGCTCACCGGCCCCGGCGGCGGCAACCCCACCACCCCGCCGCCCACTTCGGGCACCCCGACCGGCACCCCGACCGGCGGCCCCACCGGCACGCCCACCGGCGGCCCGAGCACCCCGCCGCCGAACGTCGCCGTCCCCGTCGCGCCCTACATCGACATGGGCGCCTGGCCCACCCCGTCCATGCCCGACATGGCCAAGTCCGGCAACCTCAAGGCCTACACCATGGGCTTCGTGACCGGCGTCGGCTGCAAGGCCAGCTGGTTCAACGCCTACGATCCGCGCACCGGCTGGGCCAAGGACCAGATCGACGCGCTGCGCGCGGCCGGCGGCGACGTCAAGCTCTCCTTCGGCGGCGCCAGCGGCACCGAACTCGCCGCCGCCTGCACCACCGTGGACTCGCTGTTCGCCGAGTACAACGCCGTCGTCAACGCCTACAACCTGCGCTACGTCGACTTCGACATCGAGGGCGCGGCCATCGCCGACACCGCCTCCAACGACCGCCGCTCCGCCGCGCTCGCCAAGCTCCAGCAGGCCCACCCCGGCCTCAAGGTCTCCTTCACCCTGCCCGTCCTGCCCGAGGGCCTGACCTCCGAAGGCGTCGCCATCGTCAAGTCCGCCCGCGACGCCGGGGTCGCCGTCGACCTGGTGAACATCATGGCGATGGACTACTACCGGACCGGCACCGACTACGGCAACGCCGCCGTGCAGGCCGCCCAGGCCCTGTTCGGCCAGCTCAAGGCGCTCTACCCGGCGAAGACCGACGCCCAGCTGTGGGCCATGGTCGGCGTCACCCCGATGATCGGCGAGAACGACGACCACCAGATCTACAACCAGGCCGCCGCCCAGCAGTTGGTGACCTTCGCCCGGCAGAACCACCTCGGTCTGCTGGCCTTCTGGGACGCCACCCGCGACGCCAACGCCTGCACCGGCGGCTCGCTCTCCAAGTGCACCAACATCGCGCAGCAGCCGTACGAGTTCGCGAAGATCTTCGCCCAGTACGCGGGCTGACCGCGCCACACGGGCCCGGGGCCCCCCCCCCGCGCGGGGGGGGGGGGCCCCCGGGGGGCGGGGGGGGGGGCCTCCCCCCCACACCCCCGGGGGGGATCGGGCGCGCGC
>NZ_JBHWIR010000054.1:39861-44825 GCF_042731835.1 Kitasatospora sp. NPDC059817
AACAAAACACTCTTACTCCTCCTATTGGTTTGTTACTTTATTTCCCCCTCTCGTGTGGTCTCCCACCCCCCCCCCCCCCCCCCCCCCGCCGGGGGGGGGGGGGGCCCCCCCCCCGGCGGTCGGGGGTGTTCCTCAAGGACCGCCAGGAGGCGAAGTGGTGACGGCGGCCGCGGCTCAGGTGTCGTAGCAGCCGTCCCACGGGGCGTGGAAGCCGAGGCCGTCGGGGTAGAGCTCGGCCCAGACCCCGCCCTCGCCGTCCTCGCCCTCTTCTTCCTCCTCCTCGTCCTCCTCGTCCGTCTCGATGACCAGCCCGAACAGCGCCCCCTCGACCCGGACGGCGAACGGCGCGATGGCGACGTCCCCGTACGCGCGGCCGGGGAGGGCGTCGAGCCAGTCGGCGAGGAGTGCGCGGGCGGCCTCGACGGCCGCCTTCTCGCCGTCCGCCGTCGTGCCGGTCGAGCGGATGCGCGAGTCGAGGTGCCGGCCGGCGTCGTCGAAGCGGTGGAGCACCGCGAACCAGCGCTTCTGCGCCTGCCAGTTCTCGACGTCGGCCCCGACCTCCGGGAAGGCCGCCGTGACGGAGGCGAGGAACTGGCCGCCCTCGCACCGGCCGATGGTGCGGGTGCGGTAGTCGGGCTCGTACCGGATGGGGATCAGGTCGGGAACGCTCATGACCGAACCGTACGGCTGAGCTGTGACAACGCCCGGCCCGGAGACGGCTCCGGACCGGGCGCGACTGCGGGCCGGGCGCGACTGCGGGCCGGATACGGCTGCGGGCCACGGGCCCGGTCGGCCGACGGTTCGTTCAGCGCCCGGTGGGCAGGTTGGCCCCGCCCGTGCAGTCGAACACCACGCCCGTCACGAAGGTGTTGGCGGCCAGCAGGTGGATGGCCTGCGCGATGTCCTCGGCCCGGCCGACGCGGCCGACCGGGGTGGTGGCGGCGAGGCCGTCGAACAGCGCCGTCCGCTGCTCGGCCGGGACGCGGTCCCACCACGGGGTGTCGATGACGCCGGGCGAGACGGCGTTGATCCGCAGCGGGGCGAGTTCGACGGCCAGCGGCGGGACCATCGCCTCCAGCGCGCCGTTGATGGCGGCGAGTCCGGCGGTGCCGGGGATCGCGGCGCGGGCGGAGGCGGCGGTGATCAGCGTGACGGATCCGTCCGACCGCAGGTGCGGCAGCGCCGCCTGGAGGACGCGGACCTGCGGCCAGAACTTGGCGTCGAACCCGGTGGCGAGCTCGGCCAGGTCGAGCTGGGCGAACGGGCCGCTGCCGGCCGCGCCGCTGACCGCGACGACCAGGTGGTCGACGGTGCCGGACCGGGCGAAGAAGGCCGCGACGGCCTCGGGGTCGGCCGCGTCCAGCTGGTGGCCGACGGTCTTGCCGCCGATCCGGGCGACGGCGGCGTCCAGCCGGTCCCGGCCGCGGCCGGTGATCACGACCTCGGCGCCGTCCGCGGCGAAGGCGGTGGCCGCGGCCTCGCCGATGCCCGAGCTGCCGCCCATCACGACGACGCGCTGTCCGGTGAAGAGGTTTGACGTGGTGCCCATGGTGGCGTGTCCTTCATCTTGTCGAGACCGCTAGTTCCGTCAATAATGTTATCGAGACTGCTAGTCTTGTCAAGCGGGGGAAGAGGAAAGGGAACACGATGACCGAAGCCCGCCCGCACACCGGACGCCGCCGCAACGAAGCCGCCCACCAGGCGATCCTCGACGCGGCCCTGCACCTGCTCGCCGAGTCCGACGGCACCCCCGTCACCATCGACGCCATCGCCCGCACCGCCGGCGTCGGCAAGCAGACCGTCTACCGCTGGTGGCCCTCCAAGGGCGCCGTCCTGCTCGACGCCCTCACCGACCGTGCCGACCAGGACGCCCCCGGCCCCGACACCGGCACCCTGCGCACCGACCTCCGCGCCTTCATCGCCACCACCTTCGACGGCTCCCAGCGCGACACCACCGCCCCCGCCCTGCGCACCCTCGTCCGCGAAGCCGCCCGCGACCCCCACCTCGCCGACCTCATGCAGACCTTCACCGCCACCCGCCGCACCGCCCTGCGCGACCTCCTCGCCCGCGGCCGCGAACGCGGCGAACTCGCCGACGACACCGACCTCGACCTGATCGTCGACCAGGTCTACGGCGTCTTCTGGTACCGCTTCCTCCTCGGCCACGCCCCCCTCGACGCCACCGTCGCCGACCGGCTCACCAACTCCCTGGTCGCCGGGAACAGTTAGGACCCGTCCGGCGGATCCTGCCCGGCGCCCACGCCGGTTGATCATCCGATCCGCCTTCGGTACCGTCCCGCGGGGCCCTCCCTGCGGGACGGCACCCGTCCGGGGAGGGGAGATTCATGCAAGGGCTAGACGCAGCAAGGCCGTTCACATCCCGGCCGGCGCGACGCGCGGCCGCACTGGCTGCGGCCGCGACCGCCGCCGTCGCCCTGGTGGCCGGCTGCGCGGCCGGGGACCCGGATCCGGACCCGAGGGCGTACCCGGGCAGCCCGAAGGGGCAGACCCTCGAAAAGGTGACGAAGGCGTTCGGGCTGGACCTGCCCGCGTGCGACCTTCAGGACGTCGGGTTCCACGGATCCGCGAAGTACCCCGGAGAGGCCCTGAACCTGAGCTTCCGGGCCCCGAAGGACTGCGTGGACCGCTTCCTCGCCGACCACTCGGTGGACCTGGCCCGCCCCGTCCACTGGAGCCCCGGACAGGGGGCCGGGACGGGCTTCGACTCCGACACCGAGACCCGGACCTTCGGCTGGTCCTTCGACAAGAACGTGACCTACGACCTCTTCGTCGACTTCACGACCTCCACCGGAAGCCGCTTCAGCGCGCTGGCCGACCCCGGACAGACCGAGCGGACGGTGTACCTGGAGGCGCGCCACCTCGGCGGTTCCTGACCCCGGAGGCCCGCGCCGCCCTCAGCCCGACCTCAGCCCGACCTCAGCCCGTCCGCCGAGCCCCGCCGGGCGCCACTCCGGGGCCGTGCCCGTTCAGACGTCCGCCGGCCCGCGGCGTCGGATCAGCGGCAGGTAGACCTCGTCCACGATCTCGACCAGGACGTCGTCGGGCGCGGTCGGCACGCCCCGCACCACGAACTCGTTGCGCAGCAGCACCACCGCCACCGTGGCCACCCTGGGGTGGAGCGCCCCTGGGGCCGCTTCACCACGGGCGACCGCGCGCCCCAGGATGGTGAGCCAGGGTGTGGCCGCGGCCTCGCCGGACTGGTCCTGGAGCTGCGCCAGGAACTCCGCCGCGCCACCGGCGGCGGCCAGGAGTTCGCGCAGGATCGCGCCGAGCGGGGAGCTCCAGTGCCGGTTCGCCTGGCGGAGCAACTCCAGGGCGTCCCCGCGTAGTTCACCGGTGTCGGGGGGCACGGCGGCGGTGGCCAGCTGCTTGTAGGCGGCGATACCGAGGGCCAGGCGGTTGGGCCAGCGGCGGTAGAGGGCGTTCTTGTTGGTGCCGGCGCGGGCGGCCACCTTGTCCATGGTCAGCCCGGCGAATCCGGACTCGGTGAGCTCCGCCACCGCCGCCTGGAGGATCGCCTCCTCCAGCGCCGCCCCGCGCCGCCGTGTCTGCCCGGCCATGGCCCTCGTCCCGTCCGATCCCGTCGCCGGTACCGCCGTCGATACCCCCGTCGATACCGCTCCCTACCCTCCCATCCTTCTTGTCTTCTCCGACCCGCGCCAACTAGGGTACTGGCCGTACCGTATTTGCCGCTCCCCGCCCACCCCCAGGAAGGCAGGACATCGTGCGCGCCAAAGGCATCAGCTACGACACCGGATTCGTCAGGAACGGGTCGTACTCCCGCAGCCGGTTCGACCCGAAGGAGGTCGAACGCGAACTGCGCATCATCCGCGACGACCTGCACTGCAACGCGGTCCGCATCATGGGCGGTGACCCCGACCGGATCGAACTCGCCGCCGGCCTCGCCGCCGACCTCGGACTGGAGGTCTGGTACTCCCCGTACCCGCTGGAACTCACCGCCGACGAGCTGCTGGCCCTGTTCGCCGACTGCGCCGAGCGCGCGGAACGGCTGCGGCGGCGCGGGGCCGAGGTGGTGTTCGTCACCGGAGCCGAACTCAGCCTGATGAACCCGGGATTCCTGCCCGGCGACACCACGGACGACCGCATCGCCCTGCTCAGCCGACCCGAGCTCGTCCGCGAACACCTCGGAGCGGTCAGCGGCCGGGTCAACGCGTTCCTCGACCAGGCCGTGGCCACCGTCCGCGGACACTTCGGCGGACGCGTCACCTACGCCGCCGTACCGCTGGAGCGCGTCGACTGGACGCCCTTCGACCTCATCTCCCTCGACCTCTACCGCTCCGCAGAGACCGCCGACCGGTTCGCCGACGGCGTCCACGAGCTGGCCGCGCAGGGAAAGCCCGTCGCCATCACCGAGTTCGGCTCCGCCGGCTACCGCGGCGCGGGCGACCGGGGCGCGCTCGGCCTGGACATCGTCGAGTACGACGCCGAGGGCCCCGTCCGACTGAAGGCCGCGTACGAGCGCGACGAGGCCGGCCAGGCCGCCTACCTGCGCGAACTGCTGGAGGCCTTCGACGCCGGCGGCATCGACGCCACCTTCGTCTTCACCTTCGCCCTGTACGACCACGTACACCGCCCCGACGCCGACCCCCGCGACGACCTCGACCTCGCCAGCTACGGCATCGTCAAGGTCTACGAGGACCGCCCCGGCACCACCTACCCCGACCTCCCCTGGGACCCCAAGGCCGCCTTCACCACCCTCGCCACCTACCACCACACCCACTGACCAGGCACCGCCCGGCGCCGCCTCGGAAAAATATGCAGACCGGTCTACTGATTCACACCCTTGCGCACCCACCACCCACCTCGGGGCGGGTGTAGCGCCGGCCCCCGGTCACGGGCGCCACCCCCCCCCCGCCCCCCCCAAAAATTTAACGCGGGGGCAAAAAGGGGGGGGGCGAAACAAGTAAAACCCCCCCCCCCCC
>NZ_JBHWIR010000055.1:0-19026 GCF_042731835.1 Kitasatospora sp. NPDC059817
TGCGGCCCCGGGGGCCGTGTTTTTGATTAACAGCGCCCCCCCGCGGGGGCGCCCCACCCCCGCCCCCCCCGCCCCCGGTCAGCGGCCGATCGGCGTCACGACTGCGATGAGCTGTGGAGCATAGGAGACTCGAACTCCTGACATCTGCCTTGCAAAGGCAGCGCTCTACCAACTGAGCTAATGCCCCTCGACGGCACCGCAGGTGCCGACGGGCACTAGCGTACCGGGTTCCGGCGCCGTTCCCGGCGCCCTACCCCCGGGCCGACCGGACCTGCCGCCGAGGCGGCGTCCGGGCGGTGCCTGGGATCCGGCCGATCCGGTCGGGTGACCGGGCCGGCCGGCCCTGGAGGCGCGGTGAAGCGCCTCCGAAGATCGTTGATCGTCGGATCGTCCGGGCTCAGCGACCGGCCGGAACCGGGTCGGTGGCCTCGGTCCACAGGTCCTGCTCGGCGCGGTCCGCCTGGACCTGACGGTAGACAAAGAAGCCGCCGAGGGCGACCAGGGCGACCAGGAGAAGCTTCTTCACCGCGGGACCTCGTCCTTCTTGCGTTGGCGGACTCAAGAGCCGGTGCTCCGGCCGGACTGACCGGGCCGACGAGTCCAGATGTGTTTCGATCGCGAACGGGCTGCCGGGTGCCAGACTGCCCTTGCGGCCGATGATACACACCAGTGTCCCAATCGTGACCAGCCACCGCTGCGGCCAACCCGGCGGTCCGGGCGGAGGATTGACGCCGCACCTCCTGCCGTACGGCCGGCCCTCCCCGGCCGGGCCCTACGGCGTGCCCGGCGGGGCGCTGGACGGGTGGTCCGACGAGCGGTCGGACAGGCGGTTCGACGGCGTCACCACCACGGCCTTCCCGCCCGCCAGGTCCACCCTGGTCCGGGGCGGCGCCCCCTCGCCCTCCTCGTCGCGCAGCATCAGGGTCGTGCCGCGTTCGTCCAGCTCGTGCTGCTTGCCGGCGGCGAACTGCGCGTGCAGCTGCTCGAAACCGGTGGCCGAGATCTGCCCCTCCCGGCCGGTCCCCCGCCACGGCACCCAGCGTGAGCGGCGCGCCCGCAGCGCGAGCTGGTCGACCGCCGCGAGCACCACCAGGGCGCAGATCAGTCCGGGGATGCTCATCGCCCAGAAGATCGCCATGTCGTCACCATCCCTCCACACGTTCCCTCCCGGGAGAACAGCCCGGCGGGGCACGCGGTTCCCGGAACGGCGGGGGAAAACGCCGAAGGGCCCGGAGTGCATCACTCCGGGCCCTTCGCGGTGGTGGGCCTAACAGGACTTGAACCTGTGGCCTCTTCCTTATCAGGGAAGCGCTCTAACCGTCTGAGCTATAGGCCCTTGCCGCACTGAAAGATTAGCGGACCGATGGCCGATCTCCCAAATCCGGGCCGGCGGGGTTCCCGGCGGGCACCCCGCCGACCAGCGGCGGCGCTCCGGCGGCCGGGCGCAGCAGCCATTCCTCGCGGGTCGCCGGGAGGCCGGCCGCGCCCTCCTCGGTGCTGCGGACGGCGAGGATCTGGTTGATCCCGATCCGGTTCTCCTCGAAGGCGAGCGCGCTGGCGGCCATGTACAGCCGCCAGACCCGGGCCCGGCCGCGGCCGACCAGCCGGACCGCCTCGCTCCAGTGCGCCTCCAGGTTGGCCACCCATTCGCGCAGGGTCAGCCCGTAGTGCTCGCGCAGCGACTCGACGTCCCGGACCTCGAAGCCGGCCTCCTCCAGCCGGGCCACGGTGGAACCGACGGGGGAGAGCTCGCCGTCGGGGAAGACGTAGCGGTCGATGAAGGGGCTGGTGCGGTGCGGCTCACCGGGGTGGTCGGGGCGGCGGGCGATCTGGTGGTTGAGCAGCCGGCCACCGGGCACCAGCAGCCGGTGCAGGCCCTCGGCGTAGACCCGGTACTGCTCGGAGCCGACGTGCTCGGCCATCCCGACGCTGGAGATCGCGTCGAACGGGCCGTCGACGATCTCCCGGTAGTCCTGGAGCCGGACCTCCACCCGCCCGGCCAGGCCGGCCTCCTCGACCCGCCGGCGGGCCAGCGCGACCTGCTCCCGCGAGATGGAGACGCCGACCGCGGTGACGCCGTAGCGCTCGGCCGCGTGCAGCAGCAGCGAGCCCCAGCCGCAGCCGACGTCCAGCAGGCGCATCCCGGGCCGTAGGCCGAGCTTGCGGCAGATCAGGTCGAGCTTGGCCTCCTGGGCGGCCTCCAGGCTCTTGGCCTCCGGGGTCCAGTAGGCGCACGAGTAGACCATGGAGGAGCCCAGGACGAGCCCGTAGAAGTCGTTTCCGACGTCGTAGTGGTGGCTGATGGCCGCGCGGTCCCGGCTGCGGCTGTGCAGCCGCCCGCGGGCCTTGCGGACCTCCTCCGGGGGCGGCGTGGGCTCGGGGCCGAGCGCCCCGGCCCGCAGCGCGGCCACGAGGACGCGGCGCCCGTTGGCGCCGAGCACGTCCCGCGGGCCGAGGTCGAGGCGGCGGATCTCCGGCCGCTCCACGAACCGGGCGACGGCCGAGAGCACCTCGTAGAGGTCGGTGCCGGGGGCGATCTCCAGATCCCCCGCGACGTACGCCCGGGCCAGGCCCAGCTCGCCCGGCTGCCAGAGCAGCCGGCGCAGCGCCCGGCGGTTGCGCAGGACGACCGTGGGGGCTCCCGGCGGCCCGGCGACGCTGCCGTCCCAGGCCTGGACCCGCAGCGGTACCGGAACCCCCAACAGCCCGTCCAGGGCCTCGACCAGTTGACCTGCGAGCTTCGCCACCGCGCGCCTCCGTCCAGCCGTCCTGCGGAACGTCTCCTGACCCGGCCGGGCGGACCGGGGGCGGCCTGCGGCACTCCCAGGCGTGGACCGGGCGCCACCCAGCTAATCCCACCGCGGCCGGCCCGCTCCCGGGCGGCACGCCGCGGGCGGCCGGCTGTCACCCGAAATGCCGACGGGCCCCGCAGGCTGCAACAGCCTGCGGGGCCCGTCCATTCCGTCCGTGGACGGCGAACTGACCGGGAGTCAGGATCCGACCGGGGTCAGTCCTCCTCGGCCAGGGTCAGCTCGACGCCGCCGGTGAAGCCGGCCGCCGCGTTGTAGATGAACGCCGAGAGCGTGGACAGCGCCGTCAGCAGGACGACGTCGACCACGGCGATCAGCGAGGTGAAGGTCATCACCTTGCCGAAGCCCACGTAGTCCATCAGGTTGAGGCCGCCGGCGCTGTCCGAGCCGGTGACGTCCTTGAGGGTCTTGGTCAGCGAGTCGAAGACGCCGAGCGAGTCCAGCGTCATCCACAGCACCGCCGCGGCCACGATGATGATGATCCCGACCGCCAGCGACAGCAGGAAGCTGACCTTCATCACCGACCACGGGTCGACCTTGGTCACCCGCAGCCGGGCCTTGCGGGTCCGGCCGAGGCCGACACCGGCGGCCGCCGCGGGGGCGGCCGGGGCGGCCGGCCTGCGCGCCGCGCCCGGGACGGGCGTGCCGCCGGGCGGGGTGTTGCCGCTGGTCCGGGTGCCCCGGGCCGGGGTCGGCTGCCCCTTGGCATAGGTGGTCGGCTGCGAGAATCCGCTCGCGCCCGGCGCCGGAGCGCCCGGCGGCGGGGGCGTCTGCCCGCCGTAGGTCGCGCCGCCCTGCCCCGCCCCGCCGACCGGTGGCATCAGCGAGGTGGACGCGGCCGAGTGCTCGGCCGGCGGCTGCTGCGCGCCGTACCCACCCCCGCCCTGCGCGCCCGGACGGCCGCCGGAGGGCCCTCCCGCAGCACCCGTGGCTCCACTCACCTGGTCCTCCCGCACTTCCCACCAGGACGGCGGCACCGTCCTGCTTCGTCACTCGTCATCCAGCGCCCGGCGGGATTGCCCGGAACTGGTGGGCGGCCGGTGCCGCCACGCCCCTCTATCAGGACGCGACGGCACCGGCCCGTGGTTCGGTTCAGACCTCGGCGTCGCCGCCGGCCGTCGTCTCCGCACCCTCAGCCGTTTCGGTGGACGCGGTGTCCGCGACCTCGTCCTCCACCGTCTCCTCGTCCTCGGCTTCCGCGTTGCGGGCCATGCCCACGACCGCGTCGCGCTTACCGAGGTTGATCAGTTGGACGCCCATGGTGTCACGTCCGGTTTCACGAACTTCGGAAACCCTTGTGCGGATCACCCCACCCGAAAGGGTGATCGCCATGATCTCGTCGGTGTCGTCGACCACGAGCGCGCCGACCAGGGAGCCCCGGCCCTCGACGATCTTCGCCGCCTTGGTGCCGTAGCCGCCACGCCCCTGGACACGGTACTCGTCCACGGCCGTGCGCTTGGCGTACCCGCCGTCGGTCGCGGTGAACACGTACGTTCCCGGGCGGACGACGTTCATCGAGAGCATTTCGTCGTCCTCGCGGAAGGCCATGCCCTTGACGCCGGAGGTGGCGCGGCCGGTGGGCCGCAGCGCGTCGTCGGTCGCGGTGAAGCGGATCGACTGGGCCTTCTTGGAGACCAGCAGCAGGTCGTCCTCGGCGGAGACCAGCTCGGCGCCGATCAGCTCGTCGTCCCGGCCCTCCTCGTCCTGGCGCAGGTTGATCGCGATCAGGCCGCCGGAGCGCGGGGAGTCGTAGTCCTTCAGCGCGGACTTCTTCACCAGGCCGGCCCGGGTGGCGAGGACCAGGTAGGGCTTGTCCTCATAGGTGCGCACGGCCATCACCTGGGCGATGTGCTCATCCGGCTGGAAGGCCAGCAGGTTGGCCACGTGCTGGCCGCGGGCGTCGCGCCCGGCGTCCGGGAGCTCGTAGCCCTTGGCGCGGTAGACCCGGCCCTTGTTGGTGAAGAACAGGATCCAGTTGTGCGTCGTCGTCACGAAGAAGTGGTCGACGATGTCGTCCTGCTTGAGCTGCGCTCCGCGCACGCCCTTGCCGCCGCGCTTCTGCGAGCGGTAGAGGTCGGAGCGGGTCCGCTTGACGTAGCCGCCACGGGTGATCGTGACGACGATGTCCTCCTCGGCGATGAGGTCCTCGATCGAGAGGTCGCCGTCGGACGGGATGAGGGTGGAGCGCCGCTCGTCGCCGTACTTCTCGACGATCGCGGTGAGCTCCTCGGAGATGATCTCCCGCTGGCGGGTCGGCGAGGCCAGGATCGCGTTGTACTCGTCGATCTTGCGCTGCAGCTCGTCGTGCTCGTCCATGATCCGCTGGCGCTCCAGGGCGGCCAGGCGGCGCAGCTGCATCTCCAGGATGGCGTTGGCCTGGAGCTCGTCGATGGAGAGCAGCCCCATCAGGCCGGTGCGGGCCGCGTCGGCGCTCGCCGAGGCCCGGATCAGCGCGATGACCTCGTCGATCATGTCCAGGGCGCGCAGCAGGGCGCGCAGGATGTGGGCGCGCTCCTCGGCCTTGCGCAGCCGGAAGGTGGTGCGCCGGACGATGACCTCGACCTGGTGGTTGACCCAGTGCCGGATGAAGGCGTCCAGCGACAGCGTGCGCGGCACGCCGTCGACCAGGGCCAGCATGTTGGCGCCGAAGTTGGTCTGCAGCTCGGTGTGCTTGTAGAGGTTGTTCAGCACGACCTTGGCGACGGCGTCGCGCTTGAGCACGACCACCAGGCGGGTGCCGGTGCGGGACGAGGACTCGTCGCGGACGTCGGCGATGCCGGCGACCCTGCCGTCCTTGACCAGGTCGGCGATCTTCAGCGCGAGGTTGTCCGGGTTGACCTGGTACGGCAGCTCGGTGATCACCAGGCACTGGCGGCCCTGGATCTCCTCGACCTCGACCACGGCGCGCATGGTGATCGAGCCGCGGCCGGTGCGGTAGGCGTCGTCGATCCCGCGGTGGCCGACGATCAGCGCGCCGGTGGGGAAGTCGGGGCCCTTGATCCGCTCGATCAGGGCTTCGAGCAGCTCCTCGTTGGAGGCGTCCGGGTGCTCCAGCGCCCAGAGCGCGCCGGAGGCGACCTCGCGCAGGTTATGCGGCGGGATGTTGGTGGCCATGCCGACCGCGATGCCGGTGGCACCGTTGACCAGCAGGTTGGGGATGCGCGCGGGCAGGACGGTCGGCTCCTGCGAGCGGCCGTCGTAGTTGGACGCGAAGTCGACGGTGCCCTCGTCGATGTCGCGCATCATCTCCATGGCGAGCGGCATCATCTTGCACTCGGTGTAGCGCATGGCCGCGGCCGGGTCGTTGCCCGGGGAGCCGAAGTTGCCGTTGCCGTCCACCAGCGGCATCCGCAGCGACCACGGCTGGGCCAGGCGCACGACGGTGTCGTAGATGGAGGTGTCGCCGTGCGGGTGGTAGTTGCCCATGACGTCGCCGACGACGCGGGCGCACTTGTAGTAGCCCTTCTCGGGGCGGTACCCGCCGTCGTACATCGCGTAGAGCACGCGTCGGTGCACCGGCTTGAGGCCGTCGCGGACCTCGGGGAGCGCCCGGCTGACGATCACGCTCATCGCGTAGTCGAGGTACGAGCGCTGCATCTCGGTCTCGAGCTCGACCGGCTCGATCCGCATGGTCACCTGGGCGGTGGCCTCGGCGGCTGTGGGGGTCTCGGGCTGTTCGCCTTCGGGACGGTTGTCGTCGACCACTGGTGGTCAGTTTCCTTTCACGCGGACTGGTACGTGGTTTCGCTGCCGGTCGGGCGGCGTCACACGTCCAGGAAGCGGACGTCCTTGGCGTTGCGCTGGATGAAGGAGCGGCGTGCCTCGACGTCCTCGCCCATCAGCACGGAGAACAGCTCGTCGGCGCGAGCGGCGTCCTCCAGGGTGACCTGGAGCAGCAGCCGGTGCTCGGCGTCCATGGTGGTGACCCGGAGCTCCTCGGCGTTCATCTCGCCGAGGCCCTTGAAGCGCTGGATCGCGTCGTCCTTGGGCAGCCGGCGCCCGGCCTCGACCCCGGCCGCGATGACCGCGTCGCGCTCGCGGTCCGAGTAGGCGTACTCGAAGTCGTCCTTGCCCCACTTGATCTTGTACAGCGGCGGCATGGCGAGGTAGACGTACCCGGACTCGACCAGCGGCCGCATGAAGCGGAACAGCAGGGTGAGCAGCAGGGTGCGGATGTGCTGCCCGTCGACGTCGGCGTCCGCCATCAGGACGATCTTGTGATAGCGGAGCTTGGAGTCGTCGTAGTCCTCCTGGATGCCGCAGCCGAAGGCCGAGATCAGCGCCTGGACCTCGGTGTTCTGCAGCACCTTGTCGATCCGGGCCTTCTCGACGTTCAGGATCTTGCCGCGGATCGGCAGGATGGCCTGGGTGCGCGGGTCGCGGCCCTGCTTGGCCGAGCCGCCGGCGGAGTCACCCTCGACGATGAAGATCTCGCACTCGGCCGGGTCCTTGGACTGGCAGTCGGAGAGCTTGCCCGGCAGCGAGGCGGACTCCAGCAGGCCCTTGCGGCGGGTGAGGTCGCGGGCCTTGCGGGCGGCGACGCGCGCGGTGGCGGCCTGGATGGACTTGCGGATGATGTCCGAGGCCTCGTTGGGGTTGCGGTCCAACCAGTCGTTGAGGTGCTCGTGGACGACCTTCTGGACGAAGGTCTTCGCCTCGGTGTTGCCGAGCTTGTCCTTGGTCTGGCCCTCGAACTGCGGCTCGCCGAGCTTGACCGAGATGATCGCGGTCAGGCCCTCGCGGATGTCCTCGCCGGAGAGGTTGTCGTCCTTCTCCCGGAGCAGCTTCTTGTCCCGCGCGTAGCGGTTGACCAGGCCGGTCAGCGCCGCGCGGAAGCCCTCCTCGTGGGTACCGCCGCCGTGCGTGTGGATGGTGTTGGCGAAGCTGTAGACCCCCTCGGTGTAGGAGGAGTTCCACTGCATCGCGATCTCCACCGAGATCGCCCGGTCCTTGTCCTCCGCCTCGAAGTCGATCACCGAGGGGTGGATCACCTCGCCCTTGCGGGAGTTGAGGTGGGCGACGAAGTCGGCGATGCCGCCGTCGTACTTGTACGTGACGGTGAGCGGCTTGCCCTCCTCGTCCACGTGCTCGGGGCGCTCGTCGGTGAGCGAGATCGAGAGGCCCTTGTTGAGGAAGGCCATCTCCTGGAAGCGCCGGGACAGCGTCTCGAAGGAGTAGACCGTGGTCTCGAAGATCTCCGGGTCGGCCCAGAAGGTGACGGTCGTGCCGGTCTGCTCGGAGCCCTCGTGCGTGGCCAGCGGCGCGGTCGGCGCACCGGCCTTGTAGTCCTGGGTGAAGCGCGAGCCGTCGCGGTGGATCTCCACCGCCAGGCGGGTGGACAGCGCGTTCACGACCGAGACGCCGACACCGTGCAGACCGCCGGAGACGGCGTAGCCGCCGCCGCCGAACTTGCCGCCGGCGTGCAGGACGGTGAGCACGACCTCGACGGCCGGCTTCTCCTGGCCGGGGACGATGTCGACCGGGATGCCACGGCCGTTGTCCACCACCCGGACCCCGCCGTCGGCGAGGAGCGTGACGTCGATGGTGTCGGCGTACCCGGCCATCGCCTCGTCGACGGAGTTGTCCACCACTTCCTGCACCAGGTGGTGCAGGCCCCGCTCGCCGGTGGAGCCGATGTACATGCCGGGGCGCTTGCGGACGGCGTCGAGGCCTTCCAGCACCTGGATGTTGCTACCGGTGTAGGAAGCCTGGTCGGTCTGGTCTGGGGTCTGGCTGGGGTTGCCGGAATCGGCCACGAAGCGCCCTCTCTGGCACAGCACGGGCCGCATTCCCGCCCCGTGTGGGCGGGCGTGCGACCACGGCGTTTAGACTCGGTTGCCACTAGCAACAGTGTTTGGCTCTCAGTCTACCGGTACGACTGACAGAGATGGGCGTTTGGCAGCCCTTGAAGGCAGATATGCCGCCCTGAATCCCCTCTGGACATGTCCCGATACTCGCCCGGGGGGCCCAGAGCGCCTGGAAGGGCTGTCAGGGGTTCCGGAAGATCGTGGTCCGCTCCACGCCCTCGACGGCGGGCCGGCAACCCGGTCAGCCCCAGGTGTCGCCCGGCCCCTTGCTCCCCGGAGCGCGCAGCCGGCCGTAGCCGCGGGCGGGCGCCGCCGGGCCCAGCACCTTGATGGTGCGGACCGTGCCGTGGCCCAGCTCGTGGTTCAGGCGGGCCACCAACTGCCTTGCCAGCCACCGTAGTTGGGTGGCCCATGCGGTGGAGTCGCACTGCACGGTGAGCACCGCGGCGGCGTCGTCGTAGGAGGAGGGGTGGCAGTGCGCGGCGATGTCCGGGCCGACGATCTGGGGCCAACGGCCCATCACCCCGCCGACCGCGGCCGAGGACTCCCAGCCCCGTTCGGTCAGCAGCCGGTTCAGCGCCGCCCCCAGCGGGACCGGGTCGCGGCCGTCCGACCGGGCTCCGCTGCGCAGGCCGTGCCGCTTCGCCTCACGCTTCTCCCGGACCTGCTCGCCGCGCTGCCGCGCCTGGGCCCGGGCCGCCCGCAGCGCCGAGCGGGCGAGGTCGGCGCCGGTCGGCGCCGCGTCGCCCGGCTGGGGGGAGTGCTCCGCCGGCTCGCTCACGGCGATCTCCTTTCCCCAGCCTGTGGACAACGGTCGCGGACGCGCGCCGGTGAGCCGTCCAGCCTACGGGAGTGCCCGGACGGCGGTTGCGAAGGTGCGGGGGGAGTCAGGCGTCGATCCGGCGGACGGCGCCGTCGGCGACCGCGAACCGGGCGCCGGCCAGCGCCTTCGGCACGTCCTCGGCGACCGCCGCGGTGACCAGCACCTGCTCGCCGTCGGCCACCAGTTCGGCCAGCCGGTCCCGGCGGGCCGCGTCCAGCTCGGCGAACACGTCGTCCAGGATCAGCACCGGCTCGCCGCCGTCGGCGCGCAGCAGCTCGTACGAGGCCAGCCGCAGCGCCAGCGCGAACGACCAGGACTCGCCGTGGCTCGCGTAGCCCTTGGCGGGCAGCGGGCCGAGGCTGAGCACCAGCTCGTCGCGGTGCGGGCCGACCAGGGTGATGCCGCGGTCCACCTCCTGCTTGCGGACCGTCGCCAGCGCGTTCAGCAACTGCTCCTCGGCCTGCTCGCGGCTGGTCGGCAGCCCGCCCTCAAAGGAGCTGCGGTACTCCAGGACGGTGTCGCCGCCGCCCGGGGCCAGCTGCCCGTACGCGGCCGCCACCAACGGCTGGAGGGAAGCCACCAGCTGGATCCGGAAGGCCGTCAACTCGGCTCCGGCCCTTGCCAGATGGCCGTCCCAGACCTCCAGGGTGGAGAGGTCGGCGCCCTTGCCGCCACCGGCCCGGCGGGCCATCGCGGCGGTCTTCAGCAGGGCGTTGCGCTGCTTGAGGACCCGCTCGTAGTCCTGCCGGACCCCGGCCAGCCGGGGGGCCCGGGCGGTCAGCAGCTCGTCCAGGAAACGGCGGCGCTCACCCGGGTCGCCCTTGACCAGACTGAGGTCCTCGGGAGCGAACAGGACGGTCCGCAGCAGGCCCAGCACGTCGCGCGGGCGGACGTTGTCGGAGCGGTTGATCCGGGCCCGGTTGGCCTTGCCCGGGGTCAGCTCCAGCTCGACCAGGGTGGTGCGGCCGCGGTCCACCACCGAGGTGCGGACCACCGCCCGCTCGGCGCCCAGCCGGATCAGCGGGGCGTCGGTGGCGACCCGGTGGCTGCCCAGTGTGGCGACGTAGCCGATCGCCTCGACCAGGTTGGTCTTGCCCTGGCCGTTGGGCCCGACGAAGGCCGTCACGCCCGGGTCGAGGGGAACCTCGACCCGGGCGTACGACCGGAAGTCGGCGAGCGACAGATGCGCGACGTGCATGGCTGTGGACTGCGCTCGCCTTCTGGGGAGGTGCGGGTTACTTGGACTCGACCGCGTGGCCGCCGAACTGGTTGCGCAGCGCGGCGATCATCTTCATCTGCGGCGAGTCGTCCTGGCGGGAGGCGAAGCGGGCGAACAGCGAGGCGGTGATCGCCGGCAGCGGCACCGCGTGGTCGATCGCGGCCTCGACGGTCCAGCGGCCCTCACCGGAGTCGGCGGCCCAGCCGCGCAGCTTCGCCAGGTGCTCGTCGTCGTCCAGCGCGCGGACGGCCAGGTCCAGCAGCCAGGAGCGGATGACGGTGCCCTCCTGCCAGCTGCGGAAGACCTCGCGCACGTCGGTGACCTCGGGGGCGGCCTCCAGCAGCTCCCAGCCCTCGGCGAAGGCCTGCATCATCGCGTACTCGATGCCGTTGTGGACCATCTTGGCGAAGTGGCCGGCGCCCACGGCGCCCGCGTGCACCGAGCCGAAGTCGCCCTCGGGCTTGAGCGAGTCGAACACCGGCTGGACGCGGGCCACGTGCTCGGCGTCGCCGCCGTACATCAGGGCGTAGCCGTTCTCCAGGCCCCAGACACCGCCGGAGACGCCGCAGTCGACGAAGCCGATGCCCTTGGCGGCCAGCGCCTCGGCGTGCTTGATGTCGTCGGTCCAGCGGGAGTTGCCGCCGTCGACCACCACGTCGCCGGGGGAGAGCAGCTCGGCGAGCTCGTCGACGGTCGCCTGGGTGGCGGCGCCGGCCGGGACCATCACCCAGATCACCCGCGGGCCCTGCAGCTTGGAGACGAGCTCCTGGAGGCTCGCGACGTCGGAGATGTCCGGGTTGCGGTCGTAGCCGATGACGGTGTGGCCGGCGCGGCGGATCCGCTCGCGCATGTTGCCGCCCATCTTGCCGAGACCGATGAGGCCGAGCTCCATGACCAAGTCCTTACCTGTGGTGACGTGCCTGCCGGCGGCGCCGTTGCCGCACGCCCCGAGCCTACGCGCTGCGGCGGTGGCGGCTCCCTGTGGTCGGGCCGACCGGGGGAGGACGCCCACAGGCTGTGCACAGCCGATGTGCACAGCCTGTGGGTGACGGCCTGCGGGCAGCGGCCGCGAGGTCAGCCGGAGAGGCGGACCGGCATGATCAGGTACTGGTACGCCTTGTCCTCCTCGGCGTCCACCGAGGCCTTGCCGCTGAGCAGCGCGGGCTTGGTCGGGGTGGTGAAGCTCAGCTGGGCGTAGGCGGAGTCGATGGCCTTGAGGCCCTCCTCCAGGTAACCCGGGTTGAAGGCGATCGAGATGTCGTCGCCCTCCAGGTCGGCGTCGATCCGCTCGGTGGCCTGGGCGTCGTCGCCCGAGCCCGCCTCCAGGGTCAGCACGCCCTGCTCGAAGCTGAGCCGGACCGGGGTGTTGCGCTCGGCGACCAGGGAGACGCGCTTGAGCGCCTCCAGGAAGGGCTGGGTCTGGATCGCGGCGACGGCGCTGAACTCCGTCGGGAACAGGCTGCGGAACTTGGGGAACTCGCCCTCCAGCAGCCGCGTGGTCGTCCGGCGGCCGGCGCCCTCGAAGCCGATCAGGCCCTCGCCCGCGCCACCCGAGGAGAGCGCGATCGAGACCGTGTCACCACTGCCCAGGGACTTGGCGATGTCCTGCAGCGTCTTGGCGGGCACCAGGGCGACGGCCGAGATGTCCGACTGCTCCGGCTTCCACAGCAGGTCGCGGACCGCGAAGCGGTAGCGGTCGGTGGCGGCCAGGGTGATCCGGTCGCCCTCGATCTCGACCCGGACACCGGTGAGCACCGGGAGGGTGTCGTCACGGCCGGCGGCCACCGCGGCCTGGCTGACCGCGGAGGCGAACACGTCGCCCGAGACGGTGCCCGTGGCGGTCGGCATCTGGGGCAGCGCCGGGTACTCGTCCACCGGGAGGGTGGGGAGGGTGAAGCGGGAACTGCCGCAGACCACGCTGACCCGCTGGCCGTCGGTGGAGATCTCCACCGGCCGGTTCGGCAGGTTGCGCGAGATGTCGTTCAGCAGCCGACCGGAGACCAGGACGGTGCCGGCCTCCTCGATGTCGGCCTCCAGCTCGACCCGGGCCGAGACCTCGTAGTCGAAGCCGGACAGCGCCAGGCTGCCGTCCTGTGCCGTCAGCAGCAGGCCGGCCAGCACCGGCACCGGCGGCCGTGCCGGGAGGCTGCGGGCAGCCCAGGCCACCGCCTCCGCGAGGACGTCACGCTCCACCCGGAACTTCACCGGTAACCGCCTCCTGGATCGAGCGCTCCCGCTCGCACTCTGGTTCGTCTGATCTTGATCGTCGGTCGGACTGTCCACCGAGCTCTGCCACTCCGCTTCCGGTCGCCGAGGACAGTCTGACGTACTCCGCCGACAGACGGGGCAGACGGGCGGAAGCAAGCCGAACAGATGTCGGGGCGCGGTTGTCCACAGATTCGGGGCCCACCCACTTTCAAGCGAGTCGATGGGTCTAAATGTGTAGTGGTAGTAGTAGGGCCTGTGGAAACCGTGGATAACCCCGTTTCCGCAGGTCAGACCCACTTTTTTGTCCACAGCGGGTGTGGATGGCGGCTGTGGACGAACACGCCGTGCTGTGGACAGCGGAGCGTTACCCACAGGGCACGCTGGGTATCCACAGGTTATCCCCAGGGCTGTCCCCAGATTCCGGCCCGGTTATCCACGGGCGCCGGTCAACTTTACGTGACGCCTTTCACACCAGGGCATGAACGCCGCCCCACGCTTGTCGAACTGTGGATCATGCTGTGGACAACCTGGGGATAACCGCCCCTCCCCTGGGGACAACCGGTGGACAACCCGGATGGCCCATTGGCGGCCCGTCAATTGTCCACAGCCTGTGGATAACGGTTGTGCACAAGTCCACAGGCACCTGACCTGCGCGGAAGAGCGTAGCGGCGACACGCCTGTGGACGAATTCTGGATAACTTCGGACGCCCCGGCCTGTGGACTACGGGGAAGGCGCCCGGCCTGTGGACAACTGCCCTGCGCGGCCCCGGTTTTCGAATCACCGGTCAAATGTTCGGCGCGGGCTGTGGACTGGCGCAACGTCCGTCGACGGCATCTCTGCCCAGCCGGCGCCCGAGGCACACCTGTGGATGTGCGAAAAGGGCGCCAGGATCGCTCCTGACGCCCTTTCCGGCCACCTCGGCGCCGGACTCGGTGCCGAGGTGGCGCCGGACCCACCACCGGCCCTGCGGCTAGCTCTTGATGCGGTTGGTCAGCTCGGTGACCTGGTTGTAGATCGACCGGCGCTCGGCCATCAGCGAGCGGATCTTGCGGTCCGCGTGCATCACCGTGGTGTGGTCGCGGCCGCCGAACTGCGCGCCGATCTTCGGCAGCGAGAGGTCGGTCAGCTCCCGGCAGAGGTACATGGCGATCTGACGGGCCGTCACCAAAACGCGGCTGCGCGAGGATCCGCAGAGGTCGTCCACACTCAGCCCGAAGTACGCGGCGGTCTGCTGCATGATGACCTGCGCGGTGATCTCCGGCCCGGCGTCCTCGTCCCCGCCCGGGATCAGGTCCTTGAGGACGATCCCGGCCAACTCCAGGTCCACCGGCGCCCGGTTGAGGTTGGCGAAGGCGGTGACCCGGATCAGGGCGCCTTCCAACTCCCGGATGTTGCGGGTGATCCGGGACGCGATGAACTCCAACACGTCGGCCGGGGCGTTGAGTTGCTCCTGGATCGCCTTCTTGCGAAGGATCGCGATCCGGGTCTCCAGCTCCGGTGGGGTGACGTCGGTGATCAGGCCCCACTCGAAGCGGTTGCGCAGCCGGTCCTCCAGCGTGGTCAGCAGCTTGGGCGGCCGGTCCGAGGAGAGGACGATCTGCTTGTTCGCGTTGTGCAGGGTGTTGAAGGTGTGGAAGAACTCCTCCTGCGTGGACTCCTTGCTCGCGAGGAACTGGATGTCGTCCACGAGCAGGATGTCCATGTCCCGGTAGCGCCGGCGGAAGGTGTCCGCCTTGCCGTCCCGGATCGAGTTGATGAACTCGTTGGTGAACTCCTCCGAGGACACGTAGCGCACCCGGGTGCCCGGGAAGAGACTGCGCGAGTAGTGCCCGATGGCGTGCAGCAGGTGGGTCTTGCCCAGCCCGGACTCGCCGTAGATGAAGAGCGGGTTGTACGCCTTGGCCGGAGCCTCGGCGACCGCCACCGCCGCCGCGTGCGCGAAGCGGTTGCTGGCGCCGATGACGAAGGTGTCGAAGAGGTACTTGGGGTTCAGCCGGGCGGCCGGCTCGTCCTTGCGGGAGCCGCCGGCCGGCGGGGCGCCGGGCGGGGCGGGCACGCCGGGGACGGCCGGGCGCTCGGTGGCGCGCTCCGGCGCGTTCTTGTCCGCAGGACGGCCGCCGGCCGGGCGTGAGCCGGGGGCGCGGCGGCCTGCGCCGGCGCGGGGCTGCTCGTTCGGGCCGGGGCCGTAGGCGCCGCCGAACAGGTCGCCCTGGGTGGTCGAGGGCGGGCCGGGCATCGGGCGCGGCGCCGGCCGGGACGGCTCGTCGGCCTCGCGGTAGCCGGGGGGCCGCTCCGGGTAGCCGCCCTGTTCCGGGTAGCCGCCCTGCTCCTGGTACCCGTTCTGCTCGGGGTAGCCGCCGCCCTGCTCCGGGTACCCGCCCTGCTCGGGGTAGCCCGGCCAGGCCGGTCCGGCCGCCGGACCGCCGTACGGCGCGGGGCGCTGCTCGTAGCCGCCGGTGTCGTAGCGGGGCCGGTCGTAGTCCTGCTCGTACGGCTGCTGGTAGTCCTGACCGCCGTAGCCGCCGGCATCCTCCTCGGTCGGGCCGGGGTACGGCTCGGCCGGGGCCTGGGCGGCGGGTGCGGGGGTGGTCGGGACGGCGTTGGCGTCGACCATCACGGCGATCCGCACCGGACGGCTGAGCTCGCGGCTGAGGGCCTCGGTGAGCTGCGGCAGCAGCCGGCCCTCCAGCACCTGCTTGGCCCGCTCGTTGGGGGTCGCCAGCAGGGCGGTGTCGTGCATCATCCACATCGGCTGGGTGCGCTGCACCCACTGCTTGTCCATCTCCCCGACGTCCGGGTCGCTGACCAGCCGCTCGACGACTCTCGCCCAGACCGGGACGAGGTCGCTGTTGACATCAGCCACTGGTGCACGCTTTCTCGGTTCCCCGCGGCTCCAGCAGGGGGTGGTGGATCAGGAGACTGTGGATCGGCGGGTCCGTCTCCGGCGGACCGACCCCACGAGGAAGAACACGAAGAACAAACCAGACAAGTCCTGCAACGGTAGTCAGCGAACAGGGCCGGATCAAGTCGTTGTCCACAGGCTGTGGGCAAAGGGGGCTCCGGACGCCCTCGGGGGGCCGCTCGAAAAAGCCGGTTTGACCCTCGCGCCCCGTCCCGCGTACCGTAACCAGGTCGAGTTGTCGATGGCCGCTGCCGCATGTCCGCGGGTCCACCCGCTCCATAAGGCGCGCAGCACGGGCGCCGTGGATTGCCTTGAACCCCAGCCGAACTGGGGCGATGGGCCGGATTTCCGAACCAGGGGAGATCACGCGGACGCACGGTGACGGCCAAGCGATTCCCCGTCATCCTACGATTCACCTCAGGAGCCCCCGAGTGAGCAAGCGCACCTTCCAGCCGAACAACCGTCGTCGCGCGAAGACCCACGGCTTCCGGCTGCGTATGCGTACCCGCGCCGGCCGCGCCATCCTGGCTGCCCGCCGTGGCAAGGGCCGCACCAGCCTGTCCGCCTGATCCACGACAGAGTCTGTTGTGCTGCCCTCCGAGAATCGGCTGCGGCGGCGCCAGGACTTCGCGACCGCAGTGAAACGCGGTCGCCGGGCCGGCCGGCCCCTTCTGGTCGTCCATCTCAGCAGAGAAGACGACCCCAAGGGGCAGACCGACCGGACCAGCGACTCCCGCCCGCACGTCGCCGAGGGGACTCCTTCGGCGCGTGCGGGTTTCGTCGTGAGCAAGGCCGTCGGCCCGGCGGTCGTTCGCAACCTGGTCAAGCGCCGGTTGCGGCACCTCGTTCGTGATCGTCTCTCCAGGCTGCCCGCCGGTAGCCTGATAGTGGTGCGTGCGCTGCCCCAGGCCGCGACCGCCTCGTACCAGGACCTCGAACGTGACCTGGACGCGGCGCTGAAACGGTTGCTGAAGGTGGAGCCCGCCACGACGGCGCCGACGGGAGCAGGACGATGAAGTTCCTGCTGATGGGTTTGATCAGGGTCTACCAGTGGACCATCAGCCCACTGCTCGGTCCGGTCTGCCGTTACTACCCCTCCTGCTCGCACTACGGCTACGAGGCCGTGAAGGTGCACGGGGCGGTCAAGGGCGGCGGACTGACCGTGTGGCGCATCCTGCGCTGCAATCCGTGGACGCCCGGCGGGGTCGATCACGTTCCGCCGCGTAAGCATCCGGTGTGGCACCGGCGGCTGCGAGACTGGCTGAGCAGCCGGTCCGCCACCGGACAGCCGGTGACCACGACCCCCGCCGGTCCGGACCCCGAGGGCCCGGCGACCATTGGCCCTGAGGGGCCAATCCACATGTCCAAGGAGCCTGACCGGTGACCTTCTCCTTCCTGAATCCCCTGTACACAGCGGTGTCCTGGATCATCGTCCAGTTCCACTCGCTGTACAGCAACATCTTCGACCCGGACGGTGGCTGGGCCTGGGGTCTGGCCATCGCCTCGATGGTGGTCGTCATCCGGATCTGCCTGATCCCGCTCTTCGTGAAGCAGATCAAGGCGACCCGGGCCATGCAGGCGATCCAGCCGAAGATGAAGGCCATCCAGGAGCGCTACAAGAACGACAAGCAGCGCCAGTCCGAAGAGATGATGAAGCTGTACAAGGAGGCGGGTACCAACCCGTTCTCCAGCTGCCTTCCCATCATCGTGCAGGCGCCGTTCTTCACCGCCCTCTACGGCGTGCTCGCCAAGGTCGCCAAGAGCGAGCAGATCGGCGTCATCCACGGCGACCTGCTGCTGAGCGCCGGCAAGGCGCACATCTTCGGTGCCCCGCTCTCGGCGACCTTCGTCAGCAGCCACGAGACCAGCGTCAAGATCGTCACCGCGGTGATGATCATCATGATGTCGCTGTCGCAGTTCATCACCCAGCGCCAGCTGATGACCAAGAACGTCGACCTCACGGTCAAGACGCCGTTCATGCAGCAGCAGAAGATGCTGATGTACGTCTTCCCGGTGATGTTCGCCGTGATGGGCATCAACTTCCCCGTCGGTGTCCTGGTCTACTGGCTGACCACCAACGTCTGGTCGATGGGCCAGCAGCTGATCGTCATCCACAACAACCCGACCCCGGGCAGCAAGGCGTGGGACGAGCGGCAGGTCCGGCTGAAGAAGGCCGGCCGGCTGAACCCGGACGGTTCGGAGATCAAGGGTGCGCTCTGGGGCCTGCTGCCCCCGTCCAAGTCGACCCTCGACGCCGCCTCGGCGGCGGCCGCCGTGGTCGAGGAGTCGGCGCAGGCACGCCGCCAGCAGCCCCGCAAGCAGACCAAGGCGCAGCGCCAGCAGGGCGGTGCTCAGCACACCGCCGACCTGACCAAGGACACCGAGGCCCCGGCCGAGGAGCCCGCCGAGGAGCCCGCCGACACCGTCCCGGCCGACTCCGGCGCCAAGCCGGCGGCCGCCCAGCAGGGCCCGGCCAAGCCCGGCGCGGTCAAGCCGGGCACCGGTCGGCAGCAGCCCAAGCGTGGCGGCCAGCGGCCGAAGAAGAAGTCCTGACCGGCCCTGGATCCGTTGTGACAGCGCGCAGAGCTTCGTTCCCGGCCCACCAATCTGGGCCCATCTCCGAAGGAGTCCATCAGTGACGGAAGGCACCACCTCCGCCGTCGAGGCCGAGGCCGCCGCCAGCACCGACGAGAACGTCATCGCCCGACTGGAGCAGGAGGGCGACATCGCGGCGGACTACCTGGAGGGTCTGCTCGACATCGCCGACCTCGACGGTGACATCGACATGGACGTCGAGGGCGACCGCGCCCTGGTCTCCATCGTCGGTGAGGGCAACGACCGCGCGCTGCAGCGCCTGGTCGGCCAGGACGGCGAGGTGCTGGAGGCGCTGCAGGAGCTGACCCGGTTGGCTGTCCACCGGGAGACCGGGGAGCGCAGCCGCCTCATGCTGGACATTGCCGGCTTCCGGGCCCGCAAGCGCTCCGAGCTGGCCGCGCTCGGTGCCGAGGCCGCCGAGCAGGCGAAGAGCAGTGGCGAGCAGGTCAAGCTGCGGCCGATGACGCCCTTCGAGCGCAAGGTCGTCCACGACGCGGTCGCGGCCGCCGGTCTGCGCAGCGAGTCGGAGGGCGAGGAGCCCGAGCGGTGCGTGGTCGTGCTGCCGGTCTGAGGCCGGCGGTACGACGACCGGCCGCGGCGGGGGCGGGGGGGGGGCAGCGGCCGCGCCCCCCCCCGCCCCCGGGGGGGGGGGATAAACAAC
>NZ_JBHWIR010000055.1:19036-20269 GCF_042731835.1 Kitasatospora sp. NPDC059817
TCCAACGCCGACCACCCTGAAATACACTTGCATGGTCGGCGGCAGCGACACATGTGTAAATCACACTGGTGGGTGGAGGTGCTGCCGGTCGCCGGCCGGCGGAACGACGACCGGCCGCCTCGGCGGCCGGTGGGCTTCACCGGACGCGACCCCGTCCGCCTCGTGCGGGCGGGGTCGTCGTCCATTCGCGGGGCGTGGGCCCGGCGCGAGATGTTTCACGTGAAACTGTGCGGAGAGCGGGTCGGTGGATCCGGGGATCGGAGAGGTCGAGATGGACACGGAGAACGCGGCCGCTGGCCGGCCGGGGGCGGACGACGTGAATCCGGCCGCTGCAGGGCCGGCCGCCGAGGCGGTCGAGGCGACCGAGGTGCCCGAGGTGCCCGAGGCCCCGGCCGTCGCCCGGGAGGTCTTCGGTGATCGTTTCGACGCCGCGGTCCGCTACACCGAGCTGCTGGCCACCGCGGGCGTGCGGCGCGGGCTGATCGGGCCGCGCGAGGTGCCCCGGCTCTGGGACCGGCACGTCCTCAACTGCGCGGTGCTCGCCGAGCTGCTGCCGGCCGGCTCCACCCTGTGCGACGTCGGCTCCGGCGCCGGCCTGCCGGGCATCCCGGTGGCGCTGGTCCGTCCGGACGTCTCGGTGACGCTGCTGGAGCCGCTGCTGCGGCGGACCACCTTCCTGGAGGAGGTCGTCCGGGAGCTGGGGCTGGAGAACGTCACGGTGCTGCGCGGCCGCGCCGAGGAGATGGTCGGCAAGCTCGCGGTGGACGTGGTGACCGCCCGGGCGGTGGCGCCGCTGGACCGGCTGGCCGGCTGGGGGATGCCGCTGCTCCGTCCGCACGGGCAGATGCTGGCGCTCAAGGGCGACAGCGCCGAGCAGGAGCTGGCCGACTCGCGGGCCGGGCTGACCAAGCTGGGCGCGGTCGAGTGGAGCGTGATCTCGGTCGGCGAGGGCACCCTGGAGACCTCGACCCGGGTGGTCCAGGTCAAGGCGGGGGAGAGCCCCGGCGGGGTGAAGGCCGCGACCCGGCGGGCGAAGGCGGCCCGGGCCGGACGGAACGCGGGCGGCGTCCGGACCGGCGAGCGCAGTCGGGGCGGGCGGCGCCGCACCCGCTGAGGCGGGTGACGCCTGGCACGCTCGACGACGGGCGGGTGGTTCCTCCTGAGGGGGGGGCCCCCCCCCCGTCGGCGGTGCGGTGGCCGTCGGGGTGGCGGCCGGTGGTCGGGTGGCGCCCG
>NZ_JBHWIR010000055.1:20279-23464 GCF_042731835.1 Kitasatospora sp. NPDC059817
GGGGGGGGCGCTCCCCCCCGGCGCGGGGCGGCACCGGCCCCCCCTCGCGGCGGGGGGGGGGTAGCGCGGCTGTGCGGTCCCCCCCCCCCCCCCCGTCGGCGTTCCGGTGGCCGTCGGGGTGACGGCCGGTCGACGGGAGGACACCGGAGTGTCGCAACGTCAGATTTCCGACATAGCGGGCATGGTGTTTCACGTGAAACGTCGCTCCTTGCTCTCGGGAATCCTCGGCCGCAGCCGGGCGGCGACTGTTGCCGCTCCGGTTTCACGTGAAACACTGACCCCCATGCAGGACTCGGAGACCATCGGCCAGATCGATGACACGCCCATCGCGAGGGCTGCCCAGGCTGCGGTTCAGGCGATCGGCCGAGCGGGTGAGGGTCTGCCCCGCCCCGCCGCCACCCGGGTGATCGTGGTCGCCAACCAGAAGGGCGGGGTCGGCAAGACCACCACCACCGTCAACCTGGCCGCCTCGCTCGCCATGCACGGACTGCGCGTCCTGGTCGTCGACCTCGACCCGCAGGGCAACGCCTCCACCGCCCTCGGCATCGACCACCACGCCGAGGTGCCGTCCGTCTACGACGTCCTGGTCGAGGGCAAGCCGCTCGCCGACGTGGTGCAGCCGGTGGTGGACGTCGAGGGGCTGTTCTGCGTCCCCGCGACCATCGACCTGGCCGGCGCCGAGATCGAACTGGTGTCGCTGGTGGCCCGGGAGAGCCGGCTCCAGCGCGCCATCGCCGCCTACGAGCAGCCGCTGGACTACGTCCTGATCGACTGTCCGCCCTCGCTGGGCCTGCTGACGGTCAACGCCCTGGTGGCCGGGCGGGAGGTGCTGATCCCGATCCAGTGCGAGTACTACGCGCTGGAGGGCCTGGGCCAGCTGCTGCGCAACGTCGAGCTGGTGCGCGCGCACCTCAACCCCGCGCTGCACGTCTCGACCATCCTGCTCACCATGTACGACGCCCGGACCAGGCTGGCCGCCCAGGTCGCCGAGGAGGTCCGGACGCACTTCCCGCAGGAGGTGCTGAGCACCGCGATCCCGCGCTCGGTGCGCATCTCGGAGGCGCCCAGCTACGGTCAGACGGTCCTCACCTACGACCCGGGCTCGACCGGGGCGCTCTCCTACCTGGAGGCCGCCCGCGAGCTCGGGCTGCGCGCGGCGGCGGTCGGCGGCGGCCCGCTCCTGGGGCAGCAGCGGCACGGCAGCGGTACGGGGCACGGAGCCCCGGTGGCACAGCACGGTACGACGGAGGGTCATCGGTGAGTGGTCGCAGGGGTTTGGGACGAGGGCTGGAGGCGCTGATCCGCCCCGCCGTACCGGTGGACGGCGAGGCGGCGGCCGCGCCCGCACCGGCCCCGGTGGGGGCGATCGGCGCGGCGTCGCCGACCTCGGTACCGACGCTGCCGACCGGCCGCGGCACGGTGGCGGCCCGGGCGGCCGCGGAGAAGCAGGCCGAGCAGGCGCAGCCGGCGCCGGTGGCCGGTGCCTTCTTCGCCGAGCTGCCGCTGGACGCGATCGAGCCCAACCCGCGCCAGCCCCGTGAGGTCTTCGACGACGACAAGCTGGCCGAGCTGGTCGTCTCGATCAAGGAGGTCGGCCTGCTCCAGCCGATCGTGGTGCGCCAGGTCGCGCCCGATCGCTTCGAGCTGATCATGGGCGAGCGCCGCTGGCGCGCCTCCAAGGAGGCCGGGCTGAAGCAGATCCCGGCGATCGTCCGTGCCACCGAGGACGACAAGCTGCTGCTGGACGCCCTGCTGGAGAACCTGCACCGGGCCGAGCTGAACCCGCTGGAGGAGGCGGCCGCCTACGACCAGCTGCTGCGGGACTTCTCCTGCACCCACGACGAGCTGGCCGACCGGATCGGCCGCTCGCGCTCGCACGTCTCCAACACCCTGCGGCTGCTGAAGCTCTCGCCCACCGTGCAGAGCCGGGTCGCCGCCGGGGTGCTGACCGCCGGCCACGCCCGGGCGCTGCTCGGGGTGCCGGATGCCGAGCGGCGGGAGCTGCTGGCCAAGCGGATCGTCGCGGAGGGCCTCTCGGTGCGGACCACCGAGGAGATCGTCGCGCTGATGGGCGAGGAGGAGGACCGGAAGCCGAAGCGCCAGGCGCCGAAGGCGGGCAAGCTGATCTCCCCGGCCTTCAACGATCTGGCGAGCCGGCTGTCGGACCGCTTCGACACCCGGGTCAAGGTCGAGGTGTCGCAGCGCGGCGGCAAGCTGGGCAAGGGCAAGGTGGTGCTGGAGTTCGGTTCGGTGGAGGACCTGAACCGGATCCTGGACAGCCTGGCCCCGGGCGAGGACGGTCTGCGGCTGTCGCAGGGCTGAGCCGGGGACGATACCCGATGGGTGCATGTTCCGCGTGAGCACTGTTTCACGTGAAACATGCACCCATCGGCGTCTGTGGGGGCATGCTCGACCGTGAAGTGGAGGAGGAGGTGCGGGGCATGGGACGCCGGATCGCTCCGCTGACCCTGGACAACCTCGCCGATCTGCCGACGACCTGCCGCTCCTGCGTGTTCTGGGAGCTGGATCCGGTCAGCGGGAAGGCGGCGGTGGAGTCCGGGAAGCCGGAGCTGGAGAAGGAGGGGTGGATCTCTGCGGTGCTGCTGGAGTGGGGTTCCTGCGGTCGGATCGTCTACGTGGACGACCAGCCGGCCGGCTTCGTGCTGTACGCGCCGCCCGCCTACGTCCCCCGGTCGCAGTCCTTCCCGACCAGTCCGGTCTCGCCGGACGCCGTCCAGCTGATGGTCAGCCGGGTGGTTCCGGGCTACCAGCGGCAGGGGCTCGGCCGGGTGCTGGTGCAGACCGTGGCCAAGGACCTGCTCGGGCGCGGGGTGCGGGCGATCGAGGCCTTCGGCTCGGCCGGTCCTGAGCCGGTCGGCTGCGTGCTGCCGGCCGACCACCTGCTCGCGGTCGGCTTCAAGACCGTCCGCTCGCACCACCGCTACCCGCGGCTGCGGCTGGAGGCGCGCACCACGCTGTCCTGGCGGGGCGATGTGGAGGTGGCGCTGGAGCGGCTGCTCGGCGGGGCGCGCAAGGAGCCGGCGCTGCGGCCGTTCTGAGGCGGGAGACGGCTGGAAACGACGACGGCGGGGCTCCCCGGTGTGGGGAGCCCCTCGCCGAGCGCGAGCAGCTCGTCCTGGACGCCTACTGGATCCCCACCGAGGACGCCGGGGCGCCCGGCGCCC
>NZ_JBHWIR010000055.1:23474-39423 GCF_042731835.1 Kitasatospora sp. NPDC059817
GGTGTGGGGAGCCCCGCCGCCGTAACGGTCGACGACCGGTCGACCGGACAGGGCCTAGATGAAGCCGTCCAGCTCGCGCAGCAGCGCGGCCTTCGGACGGGCACCGGTGATGGACTTCACCGGCTCGCCGCCCTTGTAGAGGATCAGGGTCGGGATCGAGATGACGCCGTACTGGGCGGCGGTCGCCTGGTTGGCGTCCACGTCCAGCTTGGCGATGGTCAGCTTGTCGCTGTGCTCGGAAGCGATCTCGTCCAGGATCGGGGCGACCTGGCGGCACGGGCCGCACCAGGTGGCCCAGAAGTCGACCAGCACGGGCTTGTCGCTGTCCAGGACGTCGGCCTTGAACGTCGCGTCGGTGACGGTGGTGGTGGCGCCGGCCACGGGAACTCCTCGGGTTCGGACGGAGGGGGCTGCTGCCAGGTGAACAACGGGCGGGCCCGTTCTGTTTCGCCCTGGCCGGGGCGGGGGTGTTTCACGTGAAACGGGTGTCACACCCCCGCGGGGGTCGGTCGGTGGCGAGGGGGTCAGACCGCCACGGCGGCGGTGGCCTTGGCCTCCAGGTCGTCCAGGGCGGCGAGGTAGCGCTCGGCGTCCAGGGCGGCGGAGCAGCCGGTGCCGGAGGCCGTGATGGCCTGGCGGTAGGTGTGGTCCACGACGTCGCCGGCGCCGAACACGCCCGGGATGTTGGTCCGGGTCGAGGGCGCCTCGACCTTGAGGTAGCCCTCCGCGTCGAGGTCCAGCTGGCCCTTGAACAGGTCGGTGCGCGGGTCGTGGCCGATCGCGATGAACAGGCCGGTGACGGCCAGCTCGCGGGTCTCGCCGGTGGTGGTGTCGCGCAGGGTCACGCCGCTCAGCTTCGGGTCGCCGTGGATGGCCTCGACCGCGCTGTCCCACTCGAAGCGGATCTTCTCGTCGGCGAAGGCGCGCTCCTGCATCGCCTTGGAGGCGCGCAGGCTGTCCCGGCGGTGGATGATCGTGACGCTCTTGGCGAAGCGGGAGAGGAAGGTCGCCTCCTCCAGGGCGGTGTCGCCGCCGCCGACCACGGCGATGTCCTGGTCGCGGAAGAAGAAGCCGTCACAGGTGGCGCACCAGGAGACACCGCGGCCGGAGAGCTTGTCCTCGTTCGGCAGGCCCAGCTTGCGGTGCTGGGAGCCGGTGGTGACGATCACGGCGCGCGCCCGGTGCACGTTGCCCTCGGAGTCGGTGACGGTCTTGATGTCACCGGTGAGGTCGACCGAGACGATGTCGTCCGGGATCAGCTCGGCGCCGAAGCGCTCGGCCTGCGCCCGCATGCTGTCCATCAGCTCGGGGCCCATGATGCCGTCCCGGAAGCCCGGGAAGTTCTCGACCTCGGTGGTGTTCATCAGGGCGCCGCCGGCGGTGACGGCCCCCTCGAAGACCAGCGGCTTGAGGGAGGCCCGCGCCGTGTAGAGCGCGGCCGTGTAGCCGGCCGGGCCGGAACCGATGATGATCACGTTACGGACGTCGCTCACTGCATCTCCTGGTTCGCATCGCGACCCGCGCTAGGTGCGGGGAGGGCGGTTCTGCTCCGCCGCCCGGGACAACGACTGACCAGTGTCTCGCATTCCCAGGCGGATCAGTACCAGGCGACCGCACTGTGGGAGCGGCGCGGCGCCCTGCTCGTCGATCGCATGGGAACGGAGCCCGGATCCCCTGGGCGCCCGCCCCGGGACGTCAACGGGTGGGCACGGTGCGCTGCAGCACGACCGGGCCGCAGTCGGGGGAGCGCAGGTAGACGTCCGCGAACCCGGGCCGGCCGGGCGCCGGGTAGACCAGGACCTCGACCGGGGCGCCCGCGTAGCTGCCGTGGTCGGTGGCCAGCGGCACGCCCTCGGCGAGGGCCTGGCAGGACGGCGGGGAGGACGGTGGGGAGGCCTGGGTGGTGAGCTCCTGGCGGCCGTCGGCGGGCATCGCGGCGGAGGGCTTGGCGGGCCCGGTCGGGCGCAGCCCGGGGGCGGTGCCCGACCGGGCCAGCAGCTGCTGGATCTGGGCGGCGAGCTGGTCGTCCCGGTAGGTCGGGCCGGCCCCTGCGGCGTGGTCGGCGCGGGGGCTCTGCGCTGTGCCGGGGCTTGCGCCGGTGCCGAGGGAGGCGGAGGCGGGGGCGCCGGCGGACAGGGTCGGGTGCTGGTCGTCCTGGTCGGCCGGGTGCAGCAGCAGGGCTGCGCCGAGGGCGATGGCGGCCAGGGCGGCGGTCGCGCCGAGCAGCAGGCCGGCGCGCCGCCGCCGGGGGCGGGGGCGGCCCGGGCCGGTGGGCGCGGCGGGCCGGGGAGGGGGTGCGGCGGGCGCCGCGGCGGCCCGGGGGGGCAGGGTGGGGGTGGCGGCCCGGGAGGCCGCGAGGGGGGCGTTCTCGGCCTCCTCCTCCGTCGCTGCGGAGGCGGCGGCCGCGGCGAGGGCGGCGTCCAGCCGGGCGGCGACGTCGGCGGGCATCGGCGGGGCCTCGACGGCGCCGAGCAGTGCCTGGACCTCGCCGAGCGCGTCGGCGGTCTCGCGGCACTCGGCGCAGTCGTCCAGGTGCCGGCGCAGCGTCCGGGCGGCGTCGGCGGACTCGACCAGCCCCTCGGCGAGGTCGGCGAGCTCGTCGACGGAGGGGTGGGCCTCGGCGGGGCCGGTGGGGCCGGAGGAGGAGAGGTGGGCCGTCATCGCGTGCTCGCGTCTCCTTCCAGAACCGTCCGACCGGTGTTCGGGCCTGTCCCTGTGACGGTGCGGGTGCCCGTCGGGTTCCCCGGCGCGTTCCGCCGAGGTGGCGCGGCCGCGCCGGGGGCGTTCGGTGTTTCACGTGAAACATCCGGCCCGCCACCGCCGCTCTCGCGCAGATGGCGGACCAGCGGGAGCAGCCGGGCCCGGCCCCGGGCGCAGCGGCTCTTCACCGTGCCCACCGGGACGCCCAGCAGCTCGGCGGCCTCGGCGACGGGGTAGCCCTGCATGTCGACCAGGACGAGTGCGGCCCGCTGCTCGGCGGGCAGTTCGGCGAGCGCCGCGGCCAGCTCGCGCTGCACCTCGGCCCGGACCACCGGGGAGTCGGCCGGTTCCGCGGCGCCGACCAGGGTGTCCAGGCGCCGCGGGTCCTCGTCGAGCGGGGTGGTGCGGCGGGTGGCGCTGCGCCGGGCGCGGTCCAGACAGGCGTTGACCACGATCCGGTGCAGCCAGGTGGTGACCGCCGAGCGGCCCTGGAAGCCGGGGGCGGCGCGGAAGGCGGAGACCAGGGCGTCCTGGAGGGCGTCGGCGGCCTCCTCGCGGTCGCCCAGGGTGCGCAGGGCGACCGCCCAGAGCCGGTCGCGGTGGCGGTTCACCAGGAGGCCGAAGGCGTCCGGGTCGCCGGCGACGTGCCGGGCGAGCAGCGCCGCGTCGTCCTCCGCCACCGTCACCCCTCGCCCCCCTCGCCGTCGTTCCGCAGGCCGGACCTGCGGTCAGCCGGAGACCTTGACCTCGGCGACCTGCCCGCGGAACTTGCCATCCGTATCCTTCGGCAGGCTGGTCAGCCAGATCAAGAGGTAGCGGGTGTTCGTTGGGGCGCTGAGGGTGAAGTCGACGTTGCTGCCGCTCTTCTTCCCCGCGACCGTGAAGGAGGTCAGCGGCGCCTTCTGCGGGTTGTCCGCCGCCTGGGCGTTCGGGATCCGCAGCTCGGCCGTGGTGGTGCCGACGAACTGGACGTTCACCGAGCTGACGGCGTGCGACGAGCCGAGATCGATCAGCAGGCCGGTGCCCTCCTTGTAGCCGCCCGGGACGAACTGGTCGTCGTAGCCGTAGGTCGGCCAGCTCGTGCTGGGGTCGCCGTCGATGGCCTTGGGGAGGGCCCAGGCGGATTCCGCCGAATCGCCCTTCGGGTTGTACGAGAGGGCGGCCTTGGGCGCGATCGGCGTCGGGTTGTGGGTGCTGGCCTGCGGGGTCGGTGCGTCGCTGGTGGCCGAGGTCTGCGGGGGGGTGGTCGGGCTGGTGTTGCGCAGGGTGTCCACGAACTGCCAGGAGGCGACGCCGATGGCGCCCAGGGCGACCGTCCAGGCCGTCGCCTTGATCACCCGGCGCAGCCGTCGCCGGGTGCGCCGGCTCGCGGTCGGCCGGGACGAGGCGGGCAGCGGGGCGACCGCCGGGTCGGCCACCCGGGTCGGGTTGGGCGCGGTCGGCAGCGCGTGGGTGTTGTGCCGGGGCGGGGCCGGGAAGGGGGGCAGCTCCGGTTCGGGCTGGCGGATCCGGGGCATCTGCGCGATCGCCCGGGTCAGCTCCTCCGGGGTGGTGATCGGCTCGGCGTGGTGCGGCGGGTGGTCGAACAGGGCCCGCGCGGCCAGCTCGGACAGGCCCTTGTGGACGCCCGCGCGGACCTGGTCCGGCGCGGCGTTCTGGAGGCCCTTGGGCAGGCCCTGGAGGTCGTAGCGGTCCTCCGGGTAGGGCCAGCGGTGGGTGAGCGCGGCGAACAGCAGGGCGCCGATCGCGCGGGTGTCGGTGCGCTCGGAGCCGTCGGTGCCGTCCTCGTCGGGCAGCCCGCGCAGGGCGGCGTCCACCGCGATGCCGTTGATCCGGTACTGGCCGCTGTCGGTGCGCAGCACGCAGCGCGGGGTGAGCCGCAGGTGGGCCTGGCCGCGCCGGTGGGCGGCGGCGACCGCGTCGGTCACCTGGCGGACCATCTGGTACGCCTCGTGCGGCTCCATCGGGCCGTCGGCGAGCAGCTTGGCGAGGTCGGAGGCGTGCGGCAGCCACTCCCGCACGATGTAGACCAGCTCGCCCTCCTGGACGGCGTCCAGGACCTGGACGAAGCGCGGGTCGCCGAGCAGGGCGGCGGACTTGGCGGCGGCGAGCACCTTGCGGGCGCGCTGGTGGCCGGAGGCCATCAGGTGGACGCCGACGGCCCGGCGCAGCTTCTCGTCGACCGCGCGCCAGCTGCTGAAGGTCTCGGTCTGGGAGATGCACTCCTCCAGCCGGTACCGGTGGCCGATCGTGTCGCCGCTGTGCCGCAGCGGGGCGGGGAGGGTGCGGGGCAGGGTGGCGGTGTCGCGCGGGTCGACGGTGGGCTGCGGGTCGGTGGGGCGGCGCTTGGCGGCCGCGGGCTCCGGGGCGGCGGGCTTGCGCCGGGCGGTGCCGCCGGCGGCCAGCTCGGCGGCGATCTCGTGGACCGAAAGCGGAGCGGTGATCTCCGAGGTCTCCTCGCCGCGGGGGGCGTCCTGGCCGGCGTCGGAGAGGTCGGAGGGCTCGGAGGGGTCGGCGGGGTCGGTGTCCGGGTCCGGGTCGGCGGCCATCGGGGTGTCCGGGGCGGCGCCCCGGTCCTCGGAGGCGTCCTGGGAGGAGGCGTCGGCGACGGCGCCCGCCGGGGCTGCCTTCCCCGCCGTGAGCTCGTCGATCGCCGCGGCCAGTGCGGCCTCGTCCGCCGCCGCGTCAGCTGCTGACGTGTCGACGACCGCCTTGGTGCCATCAGCCACCGTGGTCCTGCCTCCCCTTGTGTCGCCCCGGCTTGAGAGAGTCGCTGGAGCCCGCGGGTTGGCGGCCACGTGCTCCAGGACAATTGTGCCCACTCTTCTCCACCGAGTACGACCGCTGAGGGGCGCGCTCGGTTGCGTGCTGGTGGAGAGATGTGGTGCAGATCCGACACCGGGCCGCCATCTCGCGGCCCGGGCGGAGCCGGGCGCGGGCGGCGGCCCGGCACCCGGCCGGACGGGCGGAGGAGCTGGTGGCTCCCGTCGACACCCGGTCAGGGCGTCCGCTCGTCCGGTCGGTCGGTGTGGTGGATCAGCGGCCCAGCCGGCCGCGCACCATGCCGAGCATGGCGTTGAGCTCCTCGATCCGCAGGCGCTTCGCGATGAGCACGAACACGGCCAGCTGGAGGCCGCCGCCCGCGACGAGGGACAGCACGCTGCCCAGCCAGCCGTCCAGCACCTGCTGGACCGCCAGGCTGACGCCGAGGCCGACCAGCGCGGACGGCACGCCGGCGGTGGCCAGCCGACTGTAGGTCTTGCCGATCCGCTTGCTGTCCAGCCCGCCGATCTTCTTCTTCAACTTCGGCAGTGCGACCGTCACCCCGACGGCGTAGGCCAGACCATAGCCGAAGGACATCCCGATCACGGCCCACTGGGCGGGCAGCGTGAACCAGCAGACCACCGAGAACCCGGCCTGGCAGACCGCGACCCAGACGGTGTTGGAGAACGGTGTCCGGGTGTCCTCGTAGGCGTAGAAGCCGCGCAGCATGACGTACTGGGCCGAGTACGGGATCAGCCCGAGCGCGAAGGCCGAGAGCATCAGGCCGACGTTGGAGGCGTTGTCCAGGGCCCGGTCACCGCCGCCGATCCCGTAGATCGAGCGGGCGATCGCCGGGCCGAGCGACAGGAACAGGAAGGCGCCCGGGACGACCGCCACCGCGGTGGTGCGCAGCCCGTACGACAGGTCGTCGCGGACGGCGCCGGCGTCCTCGTCGGCCGCCGCCCGGGAGAGCCGGGGGAGCACCGCGCTCATGATCGAGACGGTGATCACGGCCTGCGGGAGCTGCCAGATCAGCAGGGCGTTGGAGAACGCCGCGAGGCCGACGCCCTCGTGGCCGCCCTTCTCGGCGGCGCTGCCGGCGGCGGTGGCCAGCTGGGTGATGACCAGGAAGCCGGCCTGGTTGGCGAGCACGAAGAAGAAGGTCCACTTGGCCAGCCGGGCGGCCTTGCCCAGGCCGTGGCCGCGCCAGTCGAAGCGCGGCCGGTAGCGGAAGCCGGCCGACCGCAGGTACGGGATCATCGCCAGCGACTGGACGACCAGGCCGAGCAGGGTGCCGAGGCCGAGCAGCCGGACGCCCTCGGGCGAGATGCCCTCGGGCGTCACGTGCGTGCCGCTGTAGCCGCCGTACACCCAGATGTAGGCGCCGAAGGTGAAGATCACCACGATGTTGTTGAGGACCGGGGTCCACATCATCGCGCCGAACCGGCCGCGGGCGTTGAGGATCTGCCCCATCACCACGTGGACGCCCATGAAGAAGATGGTCGGCAGGCAGTACCGGGCCAGCGCGACCGTGGTCTCGGCGCGGTCCGCGTTCTCCATCATCGAGTGCGAGATCAGCTGCACCAGCAGCGGTGCCCCGAGCACCGCGAGGAACACCACGCCGCCGAGCCCGACCATCACCAGGGTGAGCAGCCGGTTGGCGTACGCGGTGCCGCCGTCCTCGTCGTTCTTCATGCTGCGCACCAGCTGCGGCACGAAGACGGCGTTCAGCGCGCCGCCGCCGATCAGGATGTACAGCAGGGTCGGCAGGGTGTAGGCGGCGTTGTACGAGTCGCCCATGGCGGCGACGCCGATGGCGGCGGTGATCACCATGGTCCGGACGAAGCCGGTGCCGCGGGAGACCAGCGTGCCAGCCGCCATGATCGCGCTGGAGTTCAGCAGGCTCGCGACCTTGCCGCCGCCGGCCGCCGGGGCGGGCTCGGCCGCGGGCGCCGGCTGTGCGGCGCGCTCCTCGGCGACGAGGTCCGCCAGCGGCTCCACCGCCGGCGGCACCGCCACGGCGGCCACCTGCATGGTGGCCTCGTCCTCGGAGAGCGGCGGGTCGAACTCGATCGGGGGGACGAAGGGGCGGTGCCCGTCCGGGCCGGCGTACTGCTGCTGCCCCGGGTAGCCGCCCACCGGCGGGTACGGCGAGGCGGCAGCGGGGGGCGGGGGCGCGACCGGCGGTGCCATCGGGTGCACCGGGGCGGGCGGGGGCACCGGCGGCTGGGCCGCCGCCTGCGCCTGGTGGCCGCCGAACAGCGCGTCCACCCCGACGTACTCGGTGGTCTCGCTGTCCCAGGTCGAGTGCGCCGGGCCCGGCTCCCACTGCGGCCGGGGCTGCTCCGGGCCGCCCCACTGGCCGCCGCCGGCCGGGGCCGGGGCCTCCTGCCAGGCGGCCTGCACCGGGGTGTCCCAGCCGGGCTGCACGGGCGGCACCGGGGCCGCGAACGGCGTCGGCGCCGAGTACTGCGCCGGCGGCACCGGCGTCGGGTAGCCGCCGCCCTGCGGCGGCAGCTGCGGCGGCACGTCGTACGCGGTGGCCGGCGGCTGAGGTGCCGCGGGCCGGTCGGCCCGCAGACCGTACGGGTCCTGGCCGGCCTGCGGGTTCCCGTACGCGTCGGCCGCGTACGGGTCCTGGGCGTAGGTGTCGGCCACGTACCAGTCGCCGGACGGCGACTCGGCGCCCGGCCGGTTCTCACCGCGGCCCGGCGGCCGCTCCTCGCTGCGCCCGGTCATGTCACCTCTTCGCTGTCGTGGGGGAGGCCGGCCCGGCGTTGCGGGGGGTCGGCGGTATCAAGGACCAACCTTCTCATCACTGGCGGTCCGATCCCGGCCATCCGCGTTGCTGCCGCGCGGTGTCTGCGCGGGGCCGGCCTCGGCGGATCCGCCGCCGGAGCCGTCTTCGGGGCCGCCGCCGGGGCCGTTCCCGGAGGGTTCGCCGGCACCGCCCCCGGCCTCGCCGTCGGGCTTCTCCCCGCTCGCGTCCCCGCCAGCGTCCCGCGCCCCGTCCCGGGCCTCGTCCGCCGCCGGGGCCGGTGCGCCGTCCGCCGCCGGGCCGTCGACCGGCTGGTCGCCGTCGGTGTGCGGCTGCCCGGCCCGCCGCTTGCGCTGGCGCACGAAGCGCAGCGCGGCCAGCAGCAGCAGGGCGGCGCCGGCCGCGAAGACGTACAGCACGCCGTTGGTCACCGAGGTGACGTCCACCCTGAACTGCTGCGGTGCGCCGTACTTCTGCGGGTTGGGGCCGGTGGTCCAGAGCTGGGCGGTCATGTTGACCGGGCCGTTGTTGTGCGCCTCGGCGTTGAACCGGAGGGTGACGCTCTGGGAGGCGGGGATGACCAGTTCCTCCTCCTTGCCCACCCGCAGCCGGTTCGGCTGCGGCGAGGTGAGCACCAGCTTGAGGTTGGTGACGGTCTGGGTGAGGTCGTTGCGGACGCTGACCGGGAGCAGACCGGTGTTGCCGGCGAAGGTGACGACGTTCTTCTTCGGCACCCGGACGGCCCCGGTCAGTTCGTCCAGGTACTTGGCGACGTCCGCGCGGTAGGTGCTGCCGGCCGCCGCGTCGGTGCGCCACGCGGTGGACAGCGAGCGGACCATCGCGGCGCTGAACGGGCCGCGCACCCGCTGCGGCAGGGTGAGCACCCGCATCAGCGTGTCCAGGTTCTGCTGGATCTCGTCGGTGCTGCTCAGCTCGGCCGCGGACAGCTCCGAGGCGCGGACCTGGGCCGGGTAGTCGGCGGCCGCCGGGACGGCGGTGTTGGCCTTCTGGTCGGGCGAGGCCTGGGCCAGGGTGTCCAGCTTGACCGGGGCGAGCCACTTGTTGTCGGAGGCCGTCTGCAGGGCGTCCGCCAGCACCTTGGCGGTGCTCGCGGTCAGGTCGCGCGGTGGCATCACCAGCAGGCCGCGCTGGTTCTGCGGCTGCTCGTGGGTGATCGTGTAGGTCTCGGCGAGGAAGCGCTGGTTCGCCTTGGTCTGTGCCTGCGGGGTGGCGAGGTCGGTCTGGAACAGCGAGGAGACGGTCTCGTCGGCGACCACCGCGTTCTGCCCGCTGCCGATCGGGCGCACCGCGGTCGGGGTGTAGTTCATCGCGTCCGGCTCCGGCATGCTCGCGCCGTTGACCAGGACCAGGCCGTCGCCGGCCTGCTGGGCGATGCCCGCGATCTGCTGGTCGAGGTAGCCCTGGTACGGCCAGGCCACGTCCGAGCGGGTGTCGACGGACAGCCGCCCCTCGACGGTGAGCCGGCCGGCGGTGGCCGCCTTGCCCAGGGCGGTGCCCATCCCGGTCAGGTCGGCGCCGTTGTGCGCGATCGAGGCGAGGTCCGGGTCGGCGTAGGGCAGTGACACCACCTGGCCGCCCGGCTTGGCGACGGCGGCCCGCAGCTTGTCCAGCCAGGCCGTGGCGGCGGCCTGGCCGGTGCCGGGGACGGTGTTGTCGTCCTTGGCGGGCTTGCCGACGTCCTGGCCCGGCTTCTGTACCCGGTACGGCCTGGTCATCGCGAACGCGGTGTCCAGCAGGTCCGGGTCGACCACCCAGGTCAGCCCGGTCATCTTGGCCCCGGTGTCGACCAGCTCGTACAGCCGGCCGCCCGGGGAGAACTCGGCGGTCAGGCTGTCGTCGCGCAGGACGGGGACGGGCTGGTCGTTGTCGGAGTAGGTCTGCGCGGCCAGTACCGGCGCGTGCACCAGCGGCCAGAGCGTGGTGACCTTGCTGGGCTGCGCCTCGGCGCCGCCCGGGTTGTACGGCAGGAAGGTCCGGGCGATGCCCAGCGGCCGGTCGCGCTGGTTGTCGGCGGTCGAGCCCCAGGCGTCCACCGCGAGCTCGTAGACGCCGCTGTCGGACAGCCCGAGGTCGCTCACCGAGACGCTCAGGGTGTAGGGCTGGTTCTGGCCCGGACCCAGCTCCGGCAGGGCGTACTGCGGGCTGTCCAGCTCCACGCCGTCGGAGTTGGTCGGGCCGCTGCGGGTGGTCACCAGGGACAGGTCGCTGCGCCGCTGCAGCGGCTTGCTGGACAGCGGCTTGCGGACGGCCGCGTGGGCGTTCTTGACCGCGGCCTTGCCGGTGTTGGTGACGTGCCCGGTGATCTTCACGATGCCGTTCGGGCTGGCCACCTGCGGTGCCACCGTCTCGATGGTCATCTCCACCGGGTACTCGGCCGAGACGCCGTTGTCGGTGGTCGGCCGGACGCCGCCCCCGGCGGGTAGCGCCGCGGCCGGGGCGACCGCTGAGAACAGGGCCAGGGCGGCCCCGCAGGCGGCGGCGAGGCGGCGGGCCGCCTGCCCCGCGCGCCGCCCCGTGCCGTGCCCTTCGACGGGGCGTTGGGTCCTTCCGGGCCGTCGGTCCGCCCCCAGGCCCGAGTGCCGTGCCGGCTCACTCACTCGTTCCGCCCTCGCCGTTCTCGATCGCTCGCTGCTGATGCTGTTCGCTTGACGTTCTTCGCTCGACGCAGTTCGCCGCGCTGGTGCCGCGGGAGCTCCGCCGGCCACGGCGGCACGCGACACCGCATCCCCTGTCCGGTGCCCGAGACTCGTCCACCGGCATGGTAACGATGCAGCCCGCGGTGCAGTGTCGCGGGCCTTGGGGTGAGACGCCCAAAACGCGCGGGCGGTTGACCTGTCGGGCCACGTACTCTTGTGAGCCGTGTCCACTGCCAATGAGTCCACCGCGCACCTCGACCGTTCCAGCACCGCCGTCCAGGCCGTCCCAGGCCTGAGCGAGGCCCAGACCCTGGGGCTGCAAGAGCTGCTGCGGGTGTCGCCGGTGGCCGACGAGATCGCCCGTCGGTTCGAGGCGGCCGGCCACCGGCTGGCCCTGGTCGGCGGCTCGGTGCGGGACGCCCTGCTCGGCCGGCTCGGCAACGACCTGGACTTCACCACCGACGCCCGCCCGCAGCAGGTGCTCAGGCTGGTCAAGGGCTGGGCGGACGCGGTCTGGGACGTCGGCATCGCCTTCGGCACGGTCGGCGCCCGCAAGGACACCCCCGAGGGCTCCTTCCTGATCGAGATCACCACCTACCGCTCCGAGGCGTACGACCGGACCTCCCGCAAGCCCGAGGTCACCTACGGCGACACCATCGAGCAGGACCTGGTCCGCCGGGACTTCACCGTCAACGCGATGGCCGTCGACCTGCCCGGCCGCGGCTTCGTCGACCCGCACCACGGCCTGGACGACCTGGAGGCCCGGGTGCTGCGCACCCCCGCGACCCCCGAGGAGTCCTTCTCCGACGACCCGCTGCGGATGATGCGCGCCGCCCGCTTCGCCGCCCAGCTCGACTTCGAGCCGGCCCCCGAGGTCGTCGCCGCGATGACCGCGATGGCCGAGCGGATCACCATCGTGTCCGCCGAGCGCGTCCAGGCCGAGCTGAACAAGCTGCTGCTGGCCAAGCACCCGGTGAAGGGCCTGCGGCTGCTGGTCGACACCGGCCTGGCCGACCACGTGCTGCCCGAGCTGCCCGCACTGCGGCTGGAGCGCGACGAGCACCACCGGCACAAGGACGTCTACGAGCACTCGCTGACCGTCCTGGAACAGGCCGTCGACCTGGAGCAGGACGGCCCGGACCTCACCCTGCGGCTGGCCGCGCTGCTGCACGACATCGGCAAGCCGCGCACCCGCCGCTTCGAGTCGGACGGCCGGGTCTCCTTCCACCACCACGAGGTGGTCGGCGCCAAGATGACCCGCAAGCGGATGCGCGAGCTCAAGTACTCCAAGGAGCTCACCGAGGACGTCTCGCAGCTGGTCGAGCTGCACCTGCGCTTCCACGGCTACGGCGGCGGCGAGTGGACGGACTCCGCGGTGCGCCGCTACGTCACCGACGCCGGACCGCTGCTGGAGCGCCTGCACAAGCTCACCCGCTCCGACTGCACCACCCGCAACCGCAAGAAGGCGGCGGCGCTGTCGCGCACCTACGACGGCCTGGAGCAGCGGATCACCGAGCTGAAGGCCCAGGAGGAGCTGGACGCCGTCCGCCCGGCGCTGGACGGCAACCAGATCATGGAGCTGCTCGGGCTCAAGCCCGGCCCGCAGGTCGGCAAGGCGTACAAGCACATGCTCGAACTCCGGCTGGAGCACGGCCCGCTGGAGCACGACGCGGCGGTGGCCGCGCTGCGGGCCTGGTGGGCCGAGCAGCAGGGCTGAGAGGTGCTGCGAGGGGTGGTCCCGGCGTCGGCCGGGACCACCCCTCGGGCGTGCCGGGTCAGCCGTGGAGGCTCTGCAGGCAGAGCACGTAGTTGAGGGCCGGCAGGTTGGAGTAGGTGCGGGTGTAGGTGCTGTCCGACTTCGGCTGCTTCTCGCAGACCTTCTCGTCGGAGGTGGCCAGGTACTTGAAGACCACCTTGTACTGGGCGCGGGAGTCGCCGCAGGGCAGCATGGTGATCTTCGGGTTGGCGTCGTGGGTCGCGCCGGTGCCGTTCTCGTTGCGCAGGCAGTCGCCGGGGTTGGCCCGGTCGATGCTGTCGGCAGCGGTGCTGGGGGCGGTCGGCGGCGGCAGCGTGATGGTGGGCACCGGCGGCATGCTGAACGTCGGCGAGGGGAACGGCCGCGGCGTGTAGGTCGGCGGCGGCGAGAAGGTGGTCACCGGGGGCACCGTCACCGTCGGTATCGCGATCGGCGCGACCGGGTCGTCCTTCTTCGGGCCGAGCACCCCGGTAGCGGCCAGGACCAGCGTGACGACCACCGAGAGCGGCAGCAGCAGCATCAGCGCGTGCGGCCGCCGGCCCAGCGGGACGCCGGGGTCGAGCTGGGGGCCGTGGCTGCCCGGGACGGGCGGCGGCAGCCGCTTGACCTTGCCGTTGGCGGCGAGGTTCAGCAGCAGGGTGATCGGCGCCAGCAGCACCGACGCCGGGCTCCACCAGCCCTGGACCAGGGTGCGGGCGGACAGGTCGCGCACCGTCGCCGTCCCGCAGGTGCGGCAGAACGGGCCCGGCATCCGCAGCATCCGGTAGGCCAGGACCAGGCCCTGGTGGCCGCGGACGGTGGCGTCCACGGCCGGGAAGCCGCCGCAGAAGCGGCAGGCGGGCCCGTCCTGCGGCGCCGGTGGCGGGTACCCGTACCCGTAGCCGGGCGCGGGCTGCGGGGGGTAGCCGTACGGCTGGTCGGGCGGCGGCGGGGCGGTCGGGTAGCCGTAGCCGGGCGGCGGGCCCGGCGGCGGGGGCGGGGTCGGCCGGCCGTAGGGGTTGCCGGTGGCGTACGGGTTGCCGTCGTCGGGCGGCGGGGCGCCGTCCGGCAGCTGGGGCGGCGGAATGGACAAGAGGTCCCCCGGGGATGCGGTGGTGGTGGAGAGGTCAGGCCTTCCCCGGCAGCGGGGCGCCGGCCGGGGTCATCGGGCCGAGGCAGAGCACGTACCGCTTCTTGTTCCAGCGGCGTCCGCTCTTGCCCGAGACGGCGCTGGTGGTCTGCGGCGTTTGCCGGCAGCGGTTCACGTCGGTGGTGTCGCCGAACGTCGACAGGACCCGGTAATTCGCTTTGGCGTCAGTGCACTTGACGATCTCGACATCGCGGGTGCCGCTCACCCGGACGCAGTCGCCGGGCTTGGCGCTGCTGACGCTCGGGCCGCTGGCGAAGTAGCCGACGGCCAGCGCGAGGCAGCCGCCGACCAGGCCGACGATCCGCAGCTTCGCCTTGACGCCGCGCTTCGCGGAGGGCGCCTCGGCGGCGGAGGCGGGCGGCGGGTAGCCGTACGGACCGGCGGGCGGCTGCTGGCCGTACGGCGACTGGGCGCCGTAGCCGGGCGGCTGCTGGCCGTAGGCCGGGGGCGGTCCGAAGCCGGGCGGTGCGGGCTGGGGCGGTGCGGGCTGGGGTGGTCCGGGCTGGGGCGGTCCGAAGCCGGGCGGTGCGGGCTGGGGCTGCGACGGGATGTACGGCACCTGCCCGTACGGCGGGGCCGGCTGCGGGGGCGGCCCGTACGGCGGAGGTGGCCCGTACGGGCCGGGCGGTGTGCTCATCAGTTCGTCCCCCGAGGCCGAGTGCTGTCGCTCCGACAGGTCTGACGTACCTTAGCGACTCGGTCGGACGCCACCGTTCCGAGGGGCCGAGGGCCTTCAGGAGGCTCGGTCGCCGGGGAGCGGACCGTACCGCCGGGCGGAGCGCAGGTAGAGGAGCGCCGAGAGCCCGTACACCGCGGCGACCCCGACCACCACCACGACCGAGCGGCCGGAGAGCGGCAGCACCAGCGCCGTGACCAGGGCGGCGGTCACGAAGGCGACGTTGAACAGCACGTCGTAGATCGCGAAGACCCGGCCGCGGTACTCGTCCTCGACCGACTCCTGGACCACGGTGTCGGCGCAGATCTTGGTGCCCTGGGTGACCACCCCGAGCAGCAGCGCCGCGAGCAGGCAGGGCAGCAGGGTGAAGCTCAGGCCGAGCGCCGGGACGAAGACCACCGGGGCCGCCAGGCAGACCGTCAGCCAGCCGGCCAGGCCGAGCCGCCGGGTGCACCAGGGGCTGACCAGCGCGGCGACGAAGAACCCGGCGGCGGACAGGCCGACCGCCTGGCCGAGCGTGACCAGTCCGGCCGCGCTGTCGGACGGGTCGTTGAAGGTGTACCGGGCGAGCATCACCACGACCACGATCAGCACGCCGTAGCAGAACCGGGCCGCGGTGACGGCGGCCAGCGCGTGCACGGCGGGCCGGCAGTCCCGCACCAAGTGGCGCACGGCGGCGCCGAGTTCGACGGCGGCCCGGACCAGCGCCTGGCCGAGCGCCGGGCGGTCGCCGTGCTTCTCCGGGCCGAGCAGGTCGCGGTCCATCCGGCGGGCGGCCAGTGCGGCCGACAGGTAGAGCAGCGCGGCCACCGTGACCAGCGCGGCGTCGGCCTTCGGCCCGGGGGTCATCACCTGGTGCAGCAGGAAGCCGACCCCTCCGCCGGAGGCGGCGGCGACCGTGCCCAGCGTGGGGGAGAGCGCGTTGGCGGTGACCAGCTGGTCCTGCTCGACCACCCGGGGCAGGGCGGCGGACAGGCCGGCCAGGATGAACCGGTTGAGCGCGGTGACCAGCAGCGCCGAGGCGAAGAACAGCCAGGTCGGCGCCTCCGCCAGGAGCAGGGCGCCGGTGACGAGGCCGAGCCCGAAGCGGGCCAGGTTGCCGTAGTAGAGCACCTGGCGGCGGCGCCAGCGGTCCAGCAGCACCCCGGCGAACGGGCCGATCACCGAGAACGGCAGCAGCATCACGGCCAGCACCGAGGCGATGTCGGCGGGGGAGGACTGCTTCTCCGGGGAGAACACGACGTAGGCGGCGAGCGAGACCTGGAAGACGCCGTCCGAGAGCTGGGAGAGCACCCGGGCGGTCAGCAGCCGCCGGAAGTCCCGGCCGCGGAGCAGACCGAGAAGCGTGGCACGGTGTGCGGACTGGTGGGTGCTGCCGTTCTCGGTGATCGCCACCCGCCCAGAGTGCCATGGAACCGGCCGCGGGTTCACGTGAAACATTCGCCGAGAAACGGTGAAGGGCCCCCCCTCCCCCGATAGTGGGCGCCGCGCGCGGGGGGCGGGGGGGGCG
>NZ_JBHWIR010000055.1:39433-44496 GCF_042731835.1 Kitasatospora sp. NPDC059817
GTGGGGGCCCCCCCCCCCCCGGGGGGGGGCGCCCCCCCGCGGGGGGGGCGGGGGGGGGTCCCCCGCCGCCGGCTCCGGCGCCCTACCTCAGCGCTCGACCTCGCCGCGGATGAACTTCTCGACGTTCTCCTTGGCCTCGTCGTCGAAGTACTGCACCGGCGGGGACTTCATGAAGTACGAGGAGGCCGACAGGATCGGGCCGCCGATGCCGCGGTCCTTGGCGATCTTCGCGGCGCGCACGGCGTCGATGATGACACCGGCGGAGTTCGGGGAGTCCCAGACCTCGAGCTTGTACTCCAGGTTCAGCGGGACGTTGCCGAACGCGCGACCCTCCAGGCGGACGTACGCCCACTTGCGGTCGTCCAGCCAGGCCACGTAGTCCGACGGGCCGATGTGGACGTTGTTGGCGCCCATCTCGCGGTCGCGGATCTGCGAGGTGACGGCCTGGGTCTTGGAGATCTTCTTGGACTCCAGGCGCTCGCGCTCGAGCATGTTCTTGAAGTCCATGTTGCCGCCGACGTTCAGCTGCATGGTGCGCTCGAGGATGACACCGCGGTCCTCGAACAGCTTGGCCATCACGCGGTGCGTGATGGTGGCGCCGACCTGGGACTTGATGTCGTCACCGACGATCGGCACGCCGGCCTCGGTGAACTTGTCCGCCCACTCCTTGGTGCCCGCGATGAACACCGGCAGGGCGTTCACGAAGGCGACCTTGGCGTCGATGGCGCACTGGGCGTAGAACTTGGCGGCGGCCTCGGAACCGACGGGCAGGTAGCAGACCAGGACGTCGACCTGCTGGTCCTTGAGGATCTGGACGACGTCGACCGGGGTCTCGTCGGACTCCTCGATGGTCTCCCGGTAGTACTTGCCCAGGCCGTCGAGGGTGTGGCCGCGCTGGACGGTGACGCCGGTCGGCGGCACGTCGCAGATCTTGATGGTGTTGTTCTCGCTGCTGCCGATGGCGTCGGCCAGGTCGAAGCCGACCTTCTTGGCGTCGACGTCGAACGCGGCGACGAACTCCACGTCGCGGACGTGGTACTCACCGAACTGGACGTGCATCAGCCCGGGGACCTTGCCGGCCGGGTCGGCGTCCTTGTAGTACTCGACACCCTGCACCAGCGACGCGGCGCAGTTGCCCACGCCCACGATGGCTACGCGAACCGAACCCATTCCGGTTGCTCCCTGTGATCTCATGAGGGCCGCCGGGGTCGACGGCACTCGTCCTGCTTCTTCGATGACTGCTTGTACGGGCGCGAGGCGCCCACTCCTGCCGCGCGGCACAGGGCTGACGCGGTGTCAGCGCTCCTGGGCGGAGCGCCCCGGGCGGTCGTACGGTGGCCCGGGCGGGTCCTGGGACCCTTCCTCCTGGCCACGGCCGTCCGAAGTCTTGTGGGGTACGGCGGTGGTGTTGCCGCCGGTGGCGGGCCCGGTCCGGCCGGTGCGGTTGGCCCGCTCGGTCTCGATCAGCTCGTTGAGCCACCGGACCTCGCGCTCCACCGACTCCAGTCCGTGCCGCTGCAGCTCGACGGTGTAGTCGTCGAACCGCTCGCGGGCGCGGGCCAGCGAGTTGCGCATCTTCTCCAGTCGCTCCTCCAGCCGGCTGCGACGCCCTTCCAGGACGCGCATCCGCACGGCCCGGTCGGTCTGGCCGAAGAACGCGAAGTGGACGCCGAAGTGCTCGTCCTCCCAGGCGTCGGGCCCGGAGTCGGCGAGCAGCTCCTCGAAGCGCTGCTTGCCTTCGGGGGAGAGCCGGTAGACGGTCTTGGACCGCTTGCCGTTGAGCGCGGTGGCCGGGACGTACTCGACGTCCGGGTTGTCCTCGACCAGGAAGCCCTGGGCGACCAGGCTCTTCAGACACGGGTAGAGCGTTCCGTACGAGAACGCCCGCAACGTTCCGAGCAGGACGTTGAGCCGCTTGCGCAGCTCGTAGCCGTGCATCGGGGCGTCGTGGAGCAGACCGAGAACGGCGAACTCCAGCACTCCTGAGCGCCTGCCCATTGCCGTCGTCCTCCTTACCTCTCGGCCGTTGTCCGGCCGCTGCATCGGGCGGTATGCCGCGTCGATGTATCGGCTCGATATATCGAGAACAGTAAACCGGGCCCTCGGAACGGGCAAGGGGGGCGCGCGTGAAGGTGATCACAAGCCGACGCGCAGGAGTGGTTGGCAACGGGCGTGTAATGATCTGCTGCCGTTTTGCGGTCATTGGGGACTGATGCCCGATTAGTTGGGATTCCCGGCTGCGTACGCTGTCGCGTGTGCACGAGGACCACCTCCGGGGTTAGGGCGGTTGGCGGGCATCGGACGTGAACCCTGCCTTCAGGCTGGAACCGCCTGGCGAGGAGTGGCTGCAACATGAGTGAACGACGGCGAAGGACGCCCAGCCCGGGCGGTGACGGGCAGCAGCCCCCGGGTGGTGGTGGCCGTCAGGGCGGACCAGGCCGGGACGAGGTGAGCTCGGACGGCGCCGGCCGCCGGCGCCCCCCGGGCGAACGGGAGACCGCTCAGCAGCCCCGGATGGGCCGCGCCGAGATGCGCAAGGCCGCCCAGAAGGGTGGCAAGGGCGGCCGGCGCGGTGCTGCCGCCGCCTCCGCGGCCGCCGCCGCAGGCCCCGGCAAGAAGCGGTTCATCGACTACCCGCGCTTCGGCAAGACCGGCGTCCGGCGCTGGCTGCCGTCCTGGCGGCAGTGGCTGAGCGCCTTCCTGATCGTCTTCGCCACCTGCGTGGGCGGGGTCTTCTACCTCTACCAGACCACCGAGATCCCGAAGCTCAAGGATCTGATGAAGGACCAGAACACGATCTACTACTGGGCCGACGGCTCGGAGATGACCCGCAAGGGCGAGACCAACCGTCAGATCGTCGAGCTCTCCGACATCAGCCCCAACCTGCAGAACGCCGTGATCGCGGCGGAGAACCAGACCTTCCGCGAGGACAGCGGCATCGACCCCAAGGGCATGCTCCGCGCCGTCTACAACATGGCCAAGGGCGGCGAGACCCAGGGCGCCTCGACGATCACCCAGCAGTACGTGAAGAACGCGTACCTCAGTCAGGAGCAGACCCTCAGCCGCAAGCTGAAGGAGTTCTTCATCACGCTGAAGATCAATCAGAAGATGCAGAAACCGGACATCCTCAAGGGGTACCTGAACACCAGCTGGTTCGGTCGCGGTTCGAACGGCGCCCAGGCCGCCGCACAGGCCTACTACGGGGTCGACGCCAAGGACCTCGACCTCTGTCAGAGCGCCATGCTGGCCGGCCTGTTGAAGGGCGCGTCGTACTACGACCCCAGCAACCCGGCCAACAAGGAGCGGGCCCAGGGGCGGTGGGCCTGGATCCTCGAGAACATGGTGAAGACCAAGGCCATCACCCCGGAGGAGCGGGCGAAGTGCACCACCTTCCCCGACCCGATCCCGCAGAAGCCCAGCTCCAACATGAACGGTGAGGTCAGCTACCTGGTCGACACCGCCAACAAGTACCTGATGGCCACCGACAAGACGATCACCCAGCAGATGATCGACAAGGGCGGCCTGAAGGTCTACACCACCTTCGAGAAGGACAAGGTCGACGCCCTGAAGAAGGCCGTCGACGACGTCAAGGGCGAAAACCTCAACGCCCAGAAGCGCCCCAACAACGACACCTTCATCCAGTTCGGCTCCGCCAGCATCCGCCCCGGCGACGGCGCGATCGTCGCCCTCTACGGCGGCGACGGCGTGGAGAACGGCCACTTCGACAACAACGCCGACGCCATCGGCGTCCAGGTCGGCTCGACCTTCAAGCCCTTCGTGCTGGCGACCGCCATGCAGATCGGCGTCCAGACGGCCACCGACGACAAGGGCAAGCCGAAGCGGATCAACGCCGACAGCCGCTACCTGTCCGACGACATGTCCGAGATCCGCAAGCCGGACGGCTCGCTGGTGATCGGCGACGACGGCAAGCCCTACCGGCAGAAGAACGAGGACTCCGGCAAGCGCGGCTACGTCTCGCTGCGGTCGGCCATGCAGAACTCGTTCAACGTGCCCTTCGTCCAGCTCAACCAGGACGTCGGCGGCCAGAACGTGGCCAACATCGCCGAGCAGATGGGCGTCCGGAAGGAGAGCTTCGCCGACCCGAAGACCCCGACCTTCGCCCTCGGCACTTCCACCATCAGCCCGATCCGGATGGCCACTGCCTACGGCACCCTGGCAGCCAGCGGCAAGGAGGCCGAGCCCTACTCGGTCACCAAGGTCGAGGTGAACGGCACCGAGCGCCCGGGCTTCGGCAAGAAGGACGCCAAGGTCGCCCTGGAGCCGGCCGTCGCGGACAACGTCACCGACGTGCTGGTGAACGTGGTGAAGAACGGTACCGGTTTCAAGGCCAAGGAGCTGGGCCGCCCGGTGGCCGGCAAGACCGGCACCACCGACCAGAACAAGTCGGCCTGGTGGGTCGGCTACACCCCGCAGCTGGTGACCAGCGTCGCGATGTGGCGCGAGGACCCGAGCAAGCACGAGCGGCTGTCGCTCAACGGCACCGGCGGCAAGGAGTCCATCCACGGTGGTGACATCCCGACCGACGTCTTCACCCGGTACATGAAGGCCGCGCTGGCCAACGAGAAGAAGATGGACTTCCCGACCCCACAGCCGGTCGGCACCCAGGTGGACTCCTCCGGCGCCCCGGTCTCGCCGAGCATGACGCCCACGCCGACGACGAGCGAGACCCCGTCGGCCCCGCCCGCGACCCAGCCGGCCAACAACCAGCCGCCGCCGACCAACAACAACCAGCCGCAGCCGCCCGTGTCCACCCAGGGCCCGGGCTGTGTCCCGGGCGTGGACTGCCCGGGCACGCAGCCGAGCCAGACGCCGTCGCACACCAGGACCAACCCCGGTCCGACGAGCAGCTGCGGCCTCCTCGGCTGCACCACGCCCCCGCCCACGGCGCCGCCGACGGACCCCCCGGCGACGAGCAGCAAGCCGAGCGGCAAGCCGCCGACACCGTCCTCGACCGGCGGTGGCGGTGGGCAGAACGGGCTGTTGCCCTGACCACCACCCGCTGAGCGGATGAACCGAACGGCGGTGGCGGCCCTCTCCGGAGG
>NZ_JBHWIR010000056.1:0-36464 GCF_042731835.1 Kitasatospora sp. NPDC059817
GTCATCCGTCAGAACCACTTCGACCGTCGGCCGACCCATACGCGCCATGAGCCCAGCATACTTCTATAGCTTTCCTAAGACTCAGGACACTAGCGACGAACTCCGGGCGGGCCGCTCCAGCGCCGCCCGCAGCCTCGCCGCCCACCGCTGGGGCAACCGCATCTGACCGCCCCAGCACACCAGCCCCGGCCGCCCAACGAACTGGGCAGCCGGGGCCTTTCGTGCGTTCTGGGTCGCTCCAGCATGATCCTTAGTCCAACACGGGAATATTTCCGTCCTGTCATAGACATGTGCCGAAGGGCTCTCTAGCGTCATTCCTGGGCGGTCCAGGCAGGGCCGCAGTTCCAGGGGGTTGAGATGGACGACAGGTCGGGTCTCACGCGGCTGACCAACACGGGCAACGGCAGCGGCTCGGGGGAGTGCAACCAGAACGACTGCCCCAACGTGTACCGCACCGAGCGAGGGACCTTCGTGGTTCAGGGGGATGTGTCCAACGCCTTCATGCCGCCCAACGGCGAAGGGCTCGTGGAGATCCCCGAGAGCGTGCTTCGGGAGGCCGTCCGTGCGCTTGGATGGTGATGCTTGGCAGGCCAGGTTCCGGGATTTCAAGACGGAGGCATGGCGCCTGGAAACTCTTCCGGCCTACAACGTGCCGCAGGAGATCGAGGAGCTGCGAGCGTTCCGGGCGGGCGAGCGAATCGACCCGCGTGCGCACTCCAATGATTACACGGACGACCTCAAGCGGGTGCGTCGAGAAGGGAAGTCCAAGGGGCGCGTTCGCATTGTCACGCGACCGCTCTCCGAGTACCTGCGCTACGAGTTCATGTACTATCTGCCGCATGCCTGGGCGGGGGAAGAAATTCGGATCATGGACGTCACGGATCGCCCTAACCCGCTGGCCAGCGTTTCGGACTACTGGATGTTCGACAAAAGGGAGGTGGTGCTGATGAACTACCTGCCCGATGGAACGCAGATCGACCGCACCGTGTTCGAGGGCGACATGAGCCCCTTCGTCGAGTATCAGCGGATTGCAATCGCTGAATCGGTGCCTTTTGAGGAGTACGTGAAGGGCATTGGCGCTTGATCCACAAGAGCTAGGTCAATCGAATTCGGACCTGGCAGCAATCCTTCAAGAGCTTCGCAAGCGAGCTGGACTCTCCGGGGTCCAGCTCGCTCGGCGTGTCAACATGTCGCAGTCCAAAATTTCCAAGATCGAGACCGGCAAGGTCACGCCGTCGCTGGTTGACGTCGAACTGATCCTGCGGGCGTTGGACGCGCCGCCCGATCTCATCGCCCACGTCACGGCGCTTGCCCGCATCGCCAACACGGAGTGGCAGGATGCTAGGGCCCTGCGCAGGAAGGGGCTCGAAAAGAAGCAAGTCGAGTTGGCGACGCTTGAACGTACCACCGGCGAGTTTCGATACTTTCTGCCAACCATGATCACCGGTCTTCTTGCGACTCCTGAGTACATCCGGGCCAGTCTCGCCCCGTTCCCCGGCGATCACTCGAAGACTATTGCCAAAAAACTTGAACGGCAGGCCGTCCTCTACGAGCCGGCTAAGCGCTTCGACTTCATTCTGACTGAACAGGCTTGCCGCTGGCCTCTTGTTCCCGCGCAGGCCATGGCGATGCAGATTGACCGGTTGGTCTCTGTGTCCCGGTTGCCCAATGTACGCCTCGGGATTATCCCGATGGCTGGTCACATGCCGTGGGCGCCATTGAACGTATTCACCGTCTACGACGAGGCCCTAGCAACTGTCGAGGTCTCCACGGGCGCGCTTGTGTTCCGTGACCCCCGAGACATTCAGGAGTACCTGGACGAGTTCCGGACCTTCGAGGGCTATTCGCTGTGGGGTGAGGATGCTCGGGTCAAGCTGGCGGAGTGGGCCGACCACTATCGAGGGACATCTCAAGATCTTTAGTCGATAGCGGGAATATCGTTGAGTCCCTATCTGGAATTCCCCTAGCCTGGCATCTCATTCCACGAAGCCGAGCGAAAAGGAGCCAGGTGTGTCCGTTGCCGTGAGGTCCGCCGGTTCGCACCGGAGTAGGGAGAAGGCCAGTCCGCAGGCGATGGCCGCGTTGAGGGAGCAGTACCGGGCGGCGAACCCGACCGGTCGTGCGCTGACCTACCCGCTCGACCCGGAGTGCCCGTGCCCGAGGTGCACGGAGTTGAGGTTGGGCCGCAATGCCGCCGCTTGAACTGGTGGCGGCGCCCGGAGAGCCGAAGCCGGGCATGGTCATGCGCTATGAGGTGGTGGCGGCGGCGGGCTCCCATGTCCTGCGGGATGTGCTCCTGGGCGAGTTCTGTACCCTCCCGGACCTCTCCGGCAAGCCCGTGTTGCTCGCCTTCCCCGACGCCTACCACGCGCGTCTGTGGCTGATGATGGCCGACACCCGTAAGCAGTACGCGGTGAACGCCACCCGCATCCGCGCCGAGCAGGGCAAGAAGCCGTTGCAGGAGCACGCCGGATGGCTGCGGTTCGACCTCTATGCCCCCGCGCCGGCCGACCCGTCCAATGCCTCGGGCGGGGCCGATCCGGTGGCTGCCGAGGTGGCCGGACAGGCAACCCTGCATTCGGATCGCCTGTGGTACCGGCACCAGCACTGACGCACCCCAATTGGTCTGATCATCACGGGATTTGGTGTCGGTGGGGTGGGGTGCGGGATCGTGGGCCGACCGCGCGAGCGGCGCGCGGTGGCCCGACCAATGAAGGGGCGAACCCATGAAGAAGATCGCTGCGAAGCTCTGGCGGATCATCCGGGGCCCGATGCAGTGGCGCGTTCTGTGGCTGTGGCACTCGAAGTTCATGGTCGGGGTCACGGGCATCGTTCGCGACGACGAAGGCCGGGTGTTGCTCCTCAAACACCGGATGTGGCCAGAGGGTCGGCAGTGGGGGCTACCGACCGGCTACGCGAACAAGGGCGAGAGCTTCGAAGAGACGATCATCCGTGAGGTCAAGGAGGAGACCGGACTCACGGTGAAGGTGTGCGAGCTGGCGCACCTGAAGAGCGGATACAAGCTGCGCGTCGAAGTCGCCTACGAGGCGCTGTACGTCAGCGGACGGATCAAGGTCGCTTCGTTCGAGATCTTGGAGGCCCGATGGTTCTCACCGGACAAGCTCCCCGAGGGAGTGCAGGAGTCGCACCGACAGCTGATCAGCCGTCAGCGCTTCTGACCCTCGGTCGCTCGCTCACCCCCTCGTGTCTGGGGCCGAACGAGCACCTGGCCGGAGACGTGACCGAGCGCGCCGAGTTGGCGCACCTGCTGGCCTCGCGCCGGGCGACGGCGGCGCTGGACCAGGCGCACCCGCACGTGACGTTCTCGCTGCTCCACTGGGTGCTGGACACCTGGGCGGACGAGTCGGCGCGGGAGGTGTTCCGGCAGGGGGCGGCGCTCCTGGCCGACCGCTACCGGGAGTTGGGGTTGAACCAGCTCCTGCCTATCGATCGGGTGTGGGTCGGGGTGCGCTCGACGCAGCCCGACGCGTTCGGCGGGTTCCATCACCCGAACCAGGGCTACCGGCACGAGCAGATGGCCTCCGTGATCACGAGGTACGGGCGGCTGAGCGACCCCCGGCTGACCTCGCCCGAACTGGTGGCGCTGGACCTGCTCCGGTCCTACGCGCATGACTGCCTCCACTGGGGGTCGTTCCGGGAGTACCGGTTCCAGGACGGGCACGTGGTCCGGAGCCGGTACGGGATCAACCGGCGTGACCCGCAGGGGCGCACCTACTCGGCACGGGACCAGGAGGACGCCGTCTCGACTCGGAACCTCGGGATCGTGATGGAGGGGGCGACCGATCGGGAGGCCCGGACGATCGCCGCCACGGTGGCCGATCGGCTCGACCTGGCCGAGCGGATCGCACTGCCCGATCGGCTGGCCTTCCGTGACACCACTGGCCGCCTGGAGCCGTCCGACTTCGACCAGGCGGAGCCCGGCATCGCGACCCGCTTCCACCTGGCGATGGCCGGATACGAACACGGGGTCGGGGCGCGGTATCAGCGCTTCCTGACCGAGATGGGCGGGACCGATGCTGGCGCGCTGCACGGCCTGATAGTGGCCGCGACGATCGGCGGGGACCTGTCCGGCCTGACCGGGTGGCTCGACCAGCGGCACGGTTCCCGGGCGTTCCCGCGCATCTTCCGCTCATCGGCCTACACCGGGCCGGACCCCGGCCAGTAGCCGCCCCTGGGCTGCCCGTCCGTGCGCCGTTCCCCCGTGGCGCACGGGCGGGCGTACGGTTGGGCACGGCCGGAGTCCGGCCGCAACGAGGGCGCTATCCTTCCAGGTGATAAACGAATCCGGCCCCGTCCGGCTTCACCCTGGACGAGCGGATCCAGGCGCTGCGCACCGGCGTCGAGGCGCTGGAACTGGCCGGGCTGGCGTAGCCGCCCGGGGCCGTCGAGCGGCACTACAGCCAGTCGTGCCGCTTGAACACCCGGTGCAGCACTATGCAGACCGCGACCATCAGCGACAGCACCGCCGGGTACCCCCAGGGCTGGCGCAGTTCGGGCATGTCCTCGAAGTTCATCCCGTAGACGCCCGCGATCATCGTCGGCACGGCGGCCAGCGCCGCCCAGGCCGAGATCTTCCGCATGTCGTTGTTCTGCTGCACGCTGACCTGCGCCAGGTTGGCGTTGAGGATGTCGGACAGCAGCCGGTCCATGCCCTCGACCTGGTCGGTCACCCGGGCCAGGTGGTCGGCGACGTCCCGCAGGTAGGGCAGGGTCTCCGAGCGGATGTACGGCTCGCCGCCGCGGGCCAGGCGCAGCGTCGGTTCCAGCAGCGGGCCGGTGGCGCGGCGGACGGTCATCACCTGGCGCTTGTAGCCGTAGATCCGGCCGGCGGTGTCGCGGCCGACCCGGCCGGGGGCGAAGACGTCCGCCTCCAGTTCGTCCAGGTCGGTCTGGAGCCCGGTGGCCACGTCCATGTAGCCGTCGACGATGGTGTCGCAGACCGAGTGCAGCACCGAGCTGGGCCCGTAGCGCAGCAGTTCGGGCTGCTTCTCCAGTCGGGCCCGCAGGCCGGAGAGCGGGGCGTCGGCGCCGTGCCGGACGGTCATCACGAAGTCCGCGCCGAGGAAGACCATCACCTCGCCGATGGTCACCGCGTGGGCGCCGGGGTGGTAGCCGAGCGTCTTGAGGGCGACGAACAGGGAGCCCTGGTACGGCTCGATCTTGGGGCGCTGGTGGGCGCTGACGGCGTCCTCGACGGCCAGCGGGTGCAGGGCGAACTCCCGTCCGACGTGGTTGAGTTCATCGGCGGTGGGCTCGAACAGGCCTATCCAGACGAAGCCGCCGGGCCCGGCGGCGCGGGCGGCGGCGAGCGCGCCGGCGAGGTCGTCGGGGGCCTCGATCCGGTGGCCGTCGTGGTAGCTGGCGCAGTGGACGATCATCGGGCCATTGTGGCCCGGGGCGGGGTGCCCGGGGCGGAGCCGGGCCAGGACGGCGTCGCGGGCCGGTGCCGGCGGCGGCCCAGGAGGGCCCGCAGCCCACCCGCGCGTTGCGCGCCCGCACCCCACACGCCCGCACCCCACGGCCGCGCACCCCGCGCCCGCACCTCGCACCGACACTCCACGCCCGCGCCCGGAGGCCGTAGGCTGAGCCCCATGCCCACCCTGCTGCTCGTCCGCCACGGCCGCTCGACCGCGAACACCGCCGGAATCCTGGCCGGTTGGACGCTCGGCGTGGACCTCGACGACACCGGGCGCGGGCAGGCCGCCGCGCTGGCCGGCCGGCTCGCGGGGATCCCGCTGGTGCAGGCCGTCAGCAGCCCGCTGGAGCGCTGTCGGCAGACCCTGGAGCCGCTGCTGGCGGCTCGGCCCGAGCTGGGCCCGCCCGCCGAGGACGAGCGGCTGGGCGAGTGCCACTACGGCGAGTGGACCGGCCGGCCGCTGGCCGAGCTGGCCAAGGAGCCGCTCTGGCGCACCGTGCAGGACCACGCGGCCGCCGCGGCCTTCCCCGGCGGGGAGTCGTTGCGCGAGCTGAGCCACCGGACGGTCGGTGCGGTCCGGGAGTGGAACGAGAAGATCGCCGCCGAGCACGGCGCGGACGCGGTCTGGCTGGCCTGCTCGCACGGGGACGTGATCAAGGCGGTGGTGGCCGACGCCCTCGGCCTGCACCTGGACCACTTCCAGCGGATCAGCGTCGAGCCCTGCTCGGTCACCGCGATCCGCTACACCCCGCAGCGGCCCTTCGTCCTGAGGATGGGCGACACCGGCGACCTCGCCTCGCTCGCGCCCAGGCCCGGCGCGGCCCCGGCCGCCCCGGCGGGCGACGCGGTGGTCGGCGGCACCACCTGAGGCGGTCGTTCCACCTGGCCCGCCTGGCCCGTCTGACCCGCCTGGTACGCCCCTGGCCCGACCGGCGCCACCCGGCCTGACCGGAGCCACCCGGCCCGGAGCCTCATGACGTGGGCGGGAGAGCCGTCGCACCCCGCCCCGCAGGGACCGGCGGCACCGCCTGAGCTGGCCGGTGCCACTGCGGCTCGGCTCCCCTGCGGGGGCCCGGAGGTCGTAGGGTGACTAACGAGCCCCGCCGCGTGGCGAGCCCGCGCGCGGGCCGCCGTACGGCAGCCCGAGCCATGACGTCCGAACGATCCCTGTGATCCCCACGACCGACACGATCCGGAGCGAGAGCGTGCCCCGTCAGGTCTTCTTCTACGACCAGCCCGAACGGTTCGTGGCCGGCACCGTCGGCCAGCCCGGCGCCCGGGCGTTCTACCTCCAGGCCAGTGCCCGGGGCCGGATCACCAGCGTCCTGTTGGAGAAGACCCAGGTGGCGGCGCTCGCCGAGCGGATCGAGGAGGTCCTGGACGAGGCGCTGCGGCGCAGCGGCGGCGACGTCTCCATCCCGGCCGCCGCCCCGCAGGACCTGCTCGACACCGCGCCGCTGGACCTGCCGCTGGAGCAGGAGTTCCGGGTCGGCACCATGGCCCTGGCCTGGGACAGCGTGGACGGCTGCCTGGTGGTCGAGGCGCAGGCGCTGATCGAGGCGGAGGAGGACGGCGAGGACGAGGACAGCGCCGCGGCGGTCTTCGAGGACGACGACAACGGTCCGGACATGCTGCGGGTGCGGCTGTCCGGCGCGATGGCCCGGGTGTTCGCCAAGCGGGCGCTGGACCTGGTCTCGGCCGGCCGCAAGCCCTGCCCGTTCTGCAACCTGCCGCTCGACCCGGAGGGCCACCTGTGCCCGCGCGCGAACGGCTACCGGCGCTGAACACCGAGACCCCACCCCAGGCGGACCCGGCGGCCGCCGCCGCCCTTGCCGCCGACGTGCCCACTGCGTTGGAGCTGCTGCGCGAGGGCGAGTTGACGGTGCACGGGCGCCTCACCGAGGCGTCCAACGCCGCGCTGTACTGCACCGCCACGCACGGTTCGCTGAGCGCTCAGGCCGTCTACAAGCCGGTCGCCGGGGAGCGCCCGCTGTGGGACTTCCCGGACGGCACACTGGCCGGCCGCGAGGTCGCCGCGTACGAGGTGTCGGCCGCGACCGGCTGGGCGCTGGTGCCGCCGACCGTGCTGCGCGACGGGCCGCACGGGCCCGGGATGGTGCAGCTGTGGGTCGAGCCGGATCCGCAGGCCGAGCCGCTGCTGGCCCTCCAGGACCCGCGCGGCCCGGAGCACGGCTGGCTGCCGATCGTGCGGGCCGAGGTCGGCGGGGGACGCACCGCGCTGCTGGTGCACCACGACGACCAGCGGCTGCGCCGGCTCGCCGTGCTGGACGCGGTGCTCAACAACGCCGACCGCAAGGGCGGCCACCTGATCCCGGCCGCCGACGGCCGGGTCTACGGCATCGACCACGGCGTCACCTTCAACACCGAGGGCAAGCTGCGCACCCTGCTCTGGGGCTGGGCCGGCGAGCCGCTGCCCGCCGAGGCGCTGGAGGTGCTGACCCGGCTCGCCGAGCGGCTGGACGGTGAGCTGGCCGCGCGCCTCGCCCCGCACCTGACCGCCGCCGAACTGGAGGCGACCCGCGCCCGGGTGGCCGGGCTGCGCCGCACCGGTCGGCACCCGCTGCCCTCCGAGGACTGGCCCTCGATCCCCTGGCCCCCGGTCTAGGACGTATCCTGCGGACCGGTTCGGGCCGGCTGATGGTCTGGACCTGTCCGCGAACCGGCAGCACACTGCTCCGATGGACGCGTTACGGACCACCCCCACCCCCCGTACCACGCCGGACCTGCCGCTGCACCGGCTCCAGGTCCCGCTGCCGCACCTGCTCCCGTTCGCCATCGGGAGCTTCGACACGATCGGCCCGCTGTCCCGGGCGGGCTTCCCGCACCGGCACTCGTTCTACGAGATCGTCCACGTCACCGGCGGCCGCGGCGCCCACGTCCTGGACCTGGTCCACCGGCCGCTGGCGCCACCGCAGTTGTGCGTGATCACACCCGGCCAGGTGCACTACTGGTCGGACGCGGACGAACTCACCGGCCAGGTCGTCCTGTTCAACGAGGACTTCCTGCTCCGGAACCCGCAGGACCTCGCCGCGCTGCGCACCCTGGCCACCCGCCCCGCGCTCGGACTCGGCGAACAGGCCGGGCCGGTCGGCGCGTTGCTCGCCGACATGGAACACGAGTACCGCTCCAGGCAGCCCGGCTACCAGGGCGTGCTGCGGGCCAGTCTGCACATCCTGATCGTCCGGGCGCTGCGCGCCGCCCGGCCGGGGGAGCGGCCGTCGCCGCCCGGCCGCCCGACCGAAGTGGCCTCCGCCTTCACCCGGTTGATCGCCGGTCCGGGCGGGGTGCGGTACTCGGTGGCGTCCAGTGCGCAGGAACTCGGCGTCTCGCCGGGCCACTTGCAGACCCTGGTCAAGCAGTCCACCGGCCGCACCCCGGGCGGGCTGATCCGGCGCCAGCAGACCCTGGAGGCCAAACGGTTGCTGGCGTGCACGGATTTGACGATTCGTCAGGTCGCGAAGGAGGCGGGCTTCGCCGACCCGGCCTACTTCTGCCGCTTCTTCCGGCGGGAGACCGGGATGACGCCGGGGGAGTTCCGGGCCCGGGTCGACGGAAATCACCACGATCCCCGGATCGCGTCCATCGCGGCGGCCCCGGACGGCCCGTAACTTTGCTGGTGGCCACCGGTGGCCGGTCCGGCGCGCGCGGACGGGCGGCCGGTTCGGCCCTTGTCATGCCCCCACCATGGCAAGGGCCGCCCCCCCACATCCACCCCCCACCCGAAGGAGAGGGCGTATGCCCACGCCCGACGGCATGATCAGCCGCAAGACCGTCCTGAAGGCCGCTGCCGCGCTCGGCGCCGCCCCGCTGCTGGTCGGCGGCGGCGTCGCGCTGGCCCGTGAGCAGGCCGGCACCGGCCGGCCCCTCGGCCTCACCCCCGAGTGCCACGACGGCGACGACCCCACCATCGAGCAGACCGAGGGCCCCTACTTCAAGCCCAACTCCCCACTGCGCAGCTCCATGGTCAACGACGGCCCCGGCACGCGGCTGACCGTCAGCGGCTACGTCTTCGGCCGCGCCTGCCGACCGATCTCCGGCGTCCTGCTGGACTTCTGGCAGGCCGACGACAACGGCGCCTACGACAACGCCGGCTTCACCTTCCGCGGCCACCAGTTCACCGACGCGAACGGCGCCTTCAAGCTGGACACGATCGTCCCCGGCCTCTACCCGGGCCGCACCCGGCACCTCCACGTCAAGCTCCAGGCGCCCGGCCGCCCGGTGCTCACCACCCAGCTCTACTTCCCCGGCGAGCCGCGCAACAGCACGGACACCATCTACGACGCCCGGCTGCTGATGAACGTCCGCCAGAACGGCCCGGGCCGTGAGGGCAGTTACGACTTCGTCCTGGACGTGCCGCAGACCCCGGGCACGCCGAGCCCGACCCCCACCGCCACCCCGACCGGAACCCCCACCGGAACGCCCACGCCGCCGAGCGGCAGTTGGAAGCCGGGAGCCTCCTACAACGCGGGCGACCGCGTCACCTACTCCGGCGCCTCCTACCTCTGCCTCCAGGCGCACACCGCCATGGTGGGCTGGGAGCCGCCGAACGTGCCGGCCCTCTGGCAGCGGTCGTAGCGGCTCCGGCCGCGTTCCCCGGGGTGCCGGGCGCCCGGTCGGCGGCAGGGTCGACCGGGCGCTCAACCGTGTCCGAAAGCCTGCCCAGCGCCTGCTCGACGCCTGCCCAACACCCGCCCGAAGCCTGCCGCATTCCTGCCCGAAACAACGCCGGGCCCGTCAAGGTCCGCTCCTTATCAGTCGGGAAGCGGTCCGGCAACGACAGGAAGCGAATCCAGTCGATCTTGTGTACTGGTTAGGCTTTCAAATGTTCGCAAGGTTAAAGTCGGTTCCATGCATGCCTGGCCCGCCTCCGAGGTTCCCGCCCTGCCTGGTCAGGGGCTCCCCCTCCGTATCTTCGACACCGCAGCGGGCACGGTCCGCGAGGTCGTGCCGCAGGACGGCACTGCCCGGATCTACGTCTGCGGCATCACCCCCTACGACGCGACCCACATGGGCCACGCCGCCACCTACAACGCCTTCGACCTGGTGCAGCGCGTGTGGAAGGACGCCGGCCACGACGTCCTGTACGTCCAGAACGTCACCGACGTGGACGACCCGCTGCTGGCCCGGGCGGTCGAGACCGGTCAGGACTGGGTGGCCCTCGCCGAGCGCGAGACGGCCCTGTTCCGCGAGGACATGACCGCCCTGCGGCTGCTCCCGCCGGCCCACTACATCGGCGCCGTCGAGTCGATCCCGTGGATCGTCCCGCTGGTCCAGAAGCTGCTCGCCAGCGGCGCCGCCTACCAGGTGGACGGCGACATCTACTTCTCGGTCGAGTCCGACCCCCGCTTCGGCCAGGTCTCCGGCCTCGACCAGGAGGCCATGCGCCCGGTCTTCGCCGAGCGCGGCGGAGACCCGGACCGCCCGGGCAAGCGCCACCCGCTGGACGCCCTGCTCTGGCTCGCCGCCCGCCCGGGCGAGCCCGCCTGGGAGACCGAACTCGGCCACGGCCGCCCCGGCTGGCACATCGAGTGCGTCGCCATCGCGCTGCAGTACCTCGGCATGTCCTTCGACATCCAGGGCGGCGGCAGCGACCTCTCCTTCCCGCACCACGAGATGGGCGCCTCGCACGCCCAGGTCGCCACCGGCGCCCACCCGTACGCCAAGGCGTACGTGCACGCCGGCATGGTCGGCCTGGACGGCCACAAGATGTCCAAGTCCCGCGGCAACCTGGTCTTCGTCTCGGCGCTGCGCCGCGAGGGCGTCGACCCGGCGGCGATCCGCCTGGCGCTGCTCGCGCACCACTACCGCGAGGACTGGGAGTGGACCAAGGCGACCCTGGACGAGGCCGTCGAGCGCCTCGCCCGCTGGCGGGCCGCGGTCTCCCGGCCGGACGGCCCGGCCGCCGAGCAGCTGCTCGACGAGGTCCGTACGGCGCTCGCGGACGACCTGGACGCGCCCGCCGCGCTGGCCGCCGTCGACCGCTGGGCCGAGCGGCAGGAGGCCGGGGGCGGCACCGACATGGGTGCGCCCGGCCTGGTCAGCCGCACCGTGGACGCCCTGCTGGGCGTCGCGCTCTAGAGTCCTCCCTCAACATGCCGAAGGGGCGTCCGGACCAGGTGTCCTGACGCCCCTTCGGCGTTGTCCGGGGCGGGCCCGGGGCGGCGGCTACTCCTCGTCGCCGTCCTGGCTCTCCCGGGCCGCGCCCGGGGCCTCCGGCTCGGCCGGCCGCTCCGCCGTGGCGTGCCCGGCCACCGGCTTCTCGCCGGTCGGCCCGACGTTCTCCCGGCGGCGCAGGTAGCGCTCGAACTCGCGGGCGATCGCGTCGCCGGAGGCCTCCGGCAGCTCCGCGGTGTCCTGCGCCTCCTCCAACTGCTGGACGTACTCGGCCACCTCGCTGTCCTCGGCGGCCAGCTGGTCCACGCCCAGCTGCCAGGCCCGGGCGTCCTCGCCGAGCTCGCCCGGCGGGATGCGCAGGTCGAGCAGGTCCTCCAGCTTGTTGACCAGGGCCAGCGTCGCCTTGGGGTTCGGCGGCTGCGCGACGTAGTGCGGCACGGCCGCCCAGAGCGTCACGGCCGGGACCCCGGCGTGCGTGCAGGCCTCCTGGAGCACCCCGACGATGCCGGTCGGGCCCTCGTAGCGGCTCTCCTCCAGGTCCAGCCGGCGGGCCAGCTCCGGGTCGGAGGTGACCCCGCTGACCGGCACCGGGCGGCTGTGCGGGGTGTCGCCGAGCAGCGCGCCCAGGATCACCACCAGCTCGATGCCGAGCTCGTGCGCGAAGCCGAGCAGCTCGTTGCAGAACGAGCGCCAGCGCATGCTCGGCTCGATGCCGCGCACCAGGACGACGTCCCGGGTGGTCGGCTCGGTCACCCGGATCACCGAGAGCCTGGTGGTCGGCCAGGTGATCCGGCGGATGCCGCCGTCCAGCCAGACCGTGGGCCGGTTGACCTGGAAGTCGTAGTAGTCCTCCGCGTCCAGGGCGGCGATCACCTTGCCGCCCCAGGTGTCGTCCAGATGTGCCAGAGCCGCGGAGGCGGCGTCGCCCGCGTCGTTCCAGCCCTCGAAAGCGCAGACCATCACCGGGTCGATCAACTCGGGAACATCTTCCAGCTCGATCACCCAGCGTCTCCCTCCGGTCGGCGGTCGAACCTGCGCCGCCTCGGCTGGCCTGCCGGGGCGCCGACGGGTCGGCTGCCGACTGTCGAACCTCTCGTCACCCATGGAACGCCTCGCCCCATGGTCCCTACCTGCCCAGCCTACGGGCTTTGATGCGCACCGCGGCCGGGCACCGGGACAGTCTGGGGGAGCGTGCCGCCCCGATCCAGCGGATATCCGGACCGCCTCGGCTGACGGGGCGTCAGGTGGCTCGGAGCGGGCGCGGACGGTGTCCGGACGGCGACGCGGCGCGACGACGAGCCCTTCCCGCGCACACCCTTCCCGTACGCACCCTTTCCGCGCACGCCGGTCCCGCACTCGCCGCCGGAACCCCTCAGGCGTCCACCCACCCGCGCCGGTACGCCGCCCAGTGCTCCGGGGTGGCGGCGAAGTCCACGTACAGCGCGACGCCGAAGTTCCGCCGCCCCGGGTCCTGGCGGCCCAGGCCCAGCCGGACGCCCCGGACGGCGGCCGGCACGGTCTCGGCGTCACCCCGATGGCCGTGCCGGTCGTCCCAGAAGAACGGCAGGCCGATCAGCAGGTCCACCCCGGCCGGGGTGGCCTCCAGCGCCAGTTCGGTCTGCAGGGCGACGTAGCCGCCGTACAGCGGCTCGGTCGGCATGCTGGTGTCGTACGCCATCACGGCGACCTGGTCGACCCGGCGGGCGGTCTCGGTGAAGTACGCCTGGTCCCACCACTTGCCGTGGTCGGTGAGCAGGATCCCGGCGGTGTGCAGGCCGGGCACCGGGTCGAGCTGCGGGACCGCCACCGAGAGCGCCGCGCCGCGCCCGGCCGTGACCGGGCGGACCTGGTCGAGCAGGGCCAGCCAGCCGGCGCTGCCGGGCCGGATCGGCTCCATGTCGAAGTGCACGCCGTCGAAGCCGAGGTCCAGGACCTGCCGGGCGGAGGCGGTGACCCGGTCCCGGGTGGGGGCGTCCTCCAGGTCCAGGGCGTCCTTCTCCGGCTTGACCTCGTCGCCCAGCCAGCTCTGCACCCGGACGTCCGGCAGCGCCCGGTGCACCGCGTCGGTGAACCAGCGGCCCCGGGGGTGGACGGCGGGCGGCAGCGAGCCGTCGTGTTCCAGCGGGCCGGTGTGCACGTACAGGTCGCGGACGCCGGTGCCGGCCAGCTGCCGCACCAGCGCGGCGACGTCGGCCTCACCCTTGCGGCCGTCCACCCAGGCGTGGCCGAGCCAGAGCGCGTCCCGGCCGCGGGTGCGGGCCTCGGCGGACGGGTCGCCGGTGTAGTGCAAGCGGATCGCGACGAAGGCGGAGCCGAGCGCGGCCGCCGGTACGGCCGCCGCGAGGCCCAGTGCCAGCAGCGCCCGGCGCCACCAGGACCAGCTCCGCCAGCGCTTGCGCAACGCCCGGAACGGGGCCGCCAAGGCCCCCGTGACGCGTCGCGCGACGGTCGGGAATCGGCCCACGCGGTTGCTCCCCCCTTGCGGTCGAACGCTCAGGATACGGAATGCGACCGCAGGCCGGGGCGCGGGCCGGATACCCTGGCCACGTGCGGGCCCGAGTAAGCGGGCCCGCAAAGCCGACAGCCGTCGCACCAGGGAGAAGCCCCATGGCCACTGCAGCCAATCCGTCCATCACTCAGCAGAGCCGCGCGAACGCGTTGCGTGAAGCGCTCGCCACCCGGGTGGTGGTCGCCGACGGTGCGATGGGCACCATGCTCCAGGCACAGGATCCGACGCTGGAGGACTTCCAGAACCTGGAGGGCTGCAACGAGGTCCTCAACGCCACCCGGCCCGACATCGTGCGCTCCGTCCACGAGGCCTACTTCGGGGTCGGCGTGGACTGCGTCGAGACCAACACCTTCGGCGCCAACTTCTCCGCACTCGGCGAGTACGAGATCGCGGAGCGCATCTTCGAGCTGTCCGAGTCGGGCGCCCGGATCGCCCGCGAGGTGGCCGACGCCCACGCCGCCGACGGCCGCACCCGCTGGGTGCTCGGCTCGATCGGCCCCGGCACCAAGCTGCCCACCCTCGGCCACGCCCCGTACGAGACGCTGCGCGACGGCTTCCAGCAGAACGCGGCCGGCCTGATCGCGGGCGGCGCCGACGCGCTGCTGGTCGAGACCAGCCAGGACCTGCTGCAGACCAAGGCCGCCATCCTGGGCTCCAAGCGCGCCCTCGCCGAGGCCGGGCTGGACCTGCCGGTGCTGGTGCAGGTGACCGTGGAGACCACCGGCACCATGCTGCTCGGATCCGAGATCGGCGCCGCGCTGACGGCCCTGGAGCCGCTCGGCGTCGACTACATCGGCCTCAACTGCGCCACCGGCCCGGCCGAGATGAGCGAGCACCTGCGCTACCTGGCCAAGAACGCGCGGATCGGCCTGTCCTGCATGCCGAACGCGGGCCTGCCGGTGCTCGGCAAGGACGGCGCCCACTACCCGCTCTCCCCGGCCGAACTGGCCGACGCGCACGACGTGTTCACCCGCGAGTACGGCCTCTCGCTGGTCGGCGGCTGCTGCGGCACCACGCCCGAGCACCTGCGCCAGGTGGTCGAGCGGGTGCAGGGCCGGCCGGTCACCCCGCGCACCCCGCAGCCGGAGTCCTCGGCGTCCTCGCTGTACCAGGCGGTGCCGTTCCGCCAGGACACCTCGTACCTGGCGATCGGCGAGCGCACCAACGCCAACGGCTCGAAGAAGTTCCGCGAGTCGATGCTGGCCGGCGACTGGCAGGCCTGCGTGGAGATCGCCCGCGACCAGATCCGGGACGGCTCGCACCTGCTGGACCTGTGCGTGGACTACGTCGGCCGCGACGGCGTCGCCGACATGAAGGAGATCGCCGGCCGGCTGGCCACCGCCTCCACCCTGCCGATCGTGCTGGACTCCACCGAGCCGCAGGTGCTGCGGGCCGGTCTGGAGGCGCTCGGCGGCCGCGCGGTGCTCAACTCGGTCAACTACGAGGACGGCAACGCCCCGGACTCGCGCTTCGGCCGGATCGCCTCGCTGGCCCGCGAGCACGGCGCCGGCCTGATCGCGCTGACCATCGACGAGGAGGGCCAGGCCCGCACCGCCGACAAGAAGGTCGAGATCGCCGAGCGGCTGATCACCGAGCTGACCGCCGACTACGGCGTCGACGAGGGCTCGATCCTGGTGGACTGCCTCACCTTCACCCTGGCCACCGGCCAGGAGGAGTCCCGCCGGGACGGCATCGAGACCATCGAGGCGATCCGCGAGCTCAAGCGCCGCCGCCCGGCCGTGCAGACCACGCTGGGCCTGTCCAACATCTCCTTCGGCCTCAACCCGGCCGCCCGGGTGGTGCTGAACTCGGTCTTCCTGCACGAGTGCGTGGAGGCCGGCCTGGACTCGGCGATCGTGCACGCCTCCAAGATCCTGCCGATCTCCCGGATCCCCGAGGACCAGCGCGAGGCCGCCCTCGACCTGGTCTACGACCGCCGCCGGGACGGCTACGACCCGCTGCAGCACCTGCTGGAGCTGTTCGACGGCGTCTCCTCGGCCTCGGTCAAGGCGTCCAAGGCGGAGGAGCTGGCCGCGCTGCCGCTGGACGAGCGCCTGCAGCGCCGGATCATCGACGGCGAGCGCAAGGGCCTGGAGGCCGACCTGGACGAGGCGCTGGCCGGGCGGCCCGCGCTGGAGATCATCAACGACACCCTGCTGTCCGGCATGAAGGTGGTCGGCGAGCTGTTCGGCTCCGGCCAGATGCAGCTGCCCTTCGTGCTCCAGTCCGCCGAGGTGATGAAGACCGCGGTGGCCCACCTGGAGCCGTTCATGGAGAAGTCCGACAGCGAGGGCAAGGGCACCATCGTGCTGGCCACCGTCAAGGGCGACGTCCACGACATCGGCAAGAACCTGGTGGACATCATCCTGTCCAACAACGGCTACAACGTGGTCAACCTGGGCATCAAGCAGCCGGTCTCGGCGATCCTGGACGCCGCGCAGGAGCACAAGGCGGACGTCATCGGGATGTCCGGCCTGCTGGTGAAGTCCACCGTGATCATGAAGGAGAACCTGGAGGAGCTCAACCAGCGCAAGCTGGCCGCGAGTTACCCGGTGATCCTGGGCGGCGCCGCGCTCACCCGGGCCTACGTCGAGCAGGACCTGCACGAGATCTACGAGGGCGAGGTCCGCTACGCCCGGGACGCCTTCGAGGGCCTGCGGCTGATGGACGCGCTGATCGCGGTCAAGCGCGGCGTGCCCGGCGCGAGCCTGCCGGAGCTCAAGCAGCGCCGGCACGCCCGGGTCGAGGTGGTGGAGGAGCCGGAGGTCAACCTCGGCCAGATCCGCTCGGACGTCACCGTCGACAACACCGTGCCGACCCCGCCGTTCTGGGGCGACCGGATCGTCAAGGGCATCCCGTTCGCCGACTACGCCTCCTGGCTGGACGAGGACGCGCTGTTCAAGGGCCAGTGGGGCCTGAAGGCGGCCCGCAGCGGCGAGGGCCCCTCGTACGAGGAGCTGCTGGAGACCGAGGGCCGGCCGCGGCTGCGGATGTGGCTGGACCGGCTGCAGACCGAGGGCTGGCTGGAGGCGGCCGTGGTCTACGGCTACTACCCGGCCAACTCCAAGGGCGACGACCTGATCGTCTTCCACGAGGACGGCACCGAGCGCACCCGCTTCACCTTCCCCCGCCAGCGGCGCGGGCGCCGGCTCTGCCTGGCCGACTTCTTCCGCCCGGAGGAGACCGGCGTGCGGGACGTGGTCGGCCTCCAGGTGGTCACCATGGGCAACCGGATCTCGGAGGCGGCGAACGAGCTGTTCGCCGACAACTCCTACCGCGACTACCTGGAGCTGCACGGCCTGTCGGTGCAACTGGCCGAGGCGCTGGCCGAGTTCTGGCACGCCCGGGTCCGCTACGAGCTGGGCTTCTCCGGCGAGGACCCGCAGGACGTCAAGGACATGTTCGCGCTCAAGTACCGGGGCGCCCGCTTCTCGCTCGGCTACGGGGCCTGCCCGGAGCTGGAGGACCGCGCCAAGATCGCCGAGCTGCTGAAGCCCGAGCGGATCGGCGTGGTGCTCTCCGAGGAGTTCCAGCTGCACCCGGAGCAGTCCACCGACGCGATCGTCATCCACCACCCGGAGGCGAAGTACTTCAACGCCCGGTAACCCGGGCGCCTCGTTCCGTTCGCTCTTTTCGGGCGAACCGGGCGTATCCTGGATGATCCTGAACGGGCCGGTCCGCTCACCAGCGGGCCGGCCCGCGCCATCCCCGGGGGGTGCTCGAACGCGCCCGGGGGGTACCGACGGAAGGACTCCCGCCATGACCACCTCCACCGCCGCCCGGATCCTCGACCACGGGGACGGCCGCGGCCTGCAGGCGGTGCTGCTGGACATGGACGGGACACTGGTGGACACCGAGGACTTCTGGTGGCAGGCCGAGGTCACCCTGTTCGCCGAGCTGGGCCACGCGCTGACCGACGAGGACCGGGCCCAGGTGGTCGGCGGTCCGATGACGCGGGTGATCGACTACCTGGTCGGCACCACCGGGGTGGACCTCGCCCCGGCGGACCTGACGGTGCTGATCAACCAGCGCTTCGTCGACCTGCTGGCGGGCGGCGTGCCGCTCATGCCGGGCGCCGAACGCCTCCTCAACACCCTGGCCGCACACGGGATCCCGGCCGTCCTGGTGACCGCCTCGCACCGGCACGTGGTGGACATCGTGCTGCGCTCGCTGGGCTCCCACCACTTCGCCTTCACGATCGCCGGGGACGAGGTCCCGCGCACCAAGCCGCACCCGGACCCGTACCTGGAGGCGGCCCGGCGGCTGGGCGCGGACCCGGCCCGCTGCGTGGTGGTCGAGGACGCGCCGACCGGGGTGCGGGCGGCCGAGGCGGCGGGCTGCCCGGTCATCGCCGTGCCCTCGGTGGCGCCGATCGAGCCGGCCCCGGGGCGGCTGGTGCGCTCCTCGCTGGAGCAGGTCGATCTTGAACTGCTGCGCTCGCTGGTCACTTCGCGGGTGTGATTGTCATCTCATTGCGAGGGTGGCCTACTCGCCGGTAAGCGGCCGGATCCGGCCGCCGCCGACGCCCGCCCGGGGAGAAAAAGGGCATTGCCTGACAACTCGTCGGGTGTTTCGCGGTGCCCTCAACCACCGTGTCCCAAACGTCATCTGCACGGGTATCGGTCGTGCGTGTTCGATATGGCACGCTACTCCAGTTCGTTCCCCTCCCTCGCGCCCTGCCACCGCCGACGACGGGCAACCCCGTCCCGCCCGCGGTCGTACGGGCGTCAGGCCCGCGCACGCCTTCCACACCCGGAGCGCCCTCGACGCGGGCCGCCGGCCCCGGTCGGACCGCACCCAGAAGGACGCGCCCCGTGAAGACTTCAGCTGAACGCCTGGCAGTACTCGGCTGCGCCGGTCTTGTCGCCGTGACGGCGGCCGGCTGCGGATCGGTCACCGACGCCGTCAAGGGGGACGGCGGCAAGGCGATCGTCATGGGCACCACCCAGCTCACCGGCGTGCTGGACCCGGCCGCCGCCTACGACTCCGGCTCCTGGCTGCTGCTGCGCAACACCTTCCAGTCGCTGCTCACCTTCCCGGCCGCCTCCAGCGCCCCCTCCCCGGACGCCGCGCAGTCCTGCGAGTTCACCGCGGGCGACGCCACCCAGTACCACTGCACCATGCGGACCGGCCTGAAGTTCTCCAACGGCCACCCGCTGACCGCCGCCGACGTGGTGTTCTCGATCGAGCGCACCAAGAAGATCAACGACCAGAACGGCGCGGCCCCCCTGCTCTCCTCGATCAGGAGCGTCGAGGCCAAGGGCGACACCGAGGTGGTCTTCCACCTCTCCACGCCCGACGCCACCCTGCCGGCCAAGCTGGCCGGCCCGGCCGGCGCCATCCTCGACCACCAGGCCTACCCGGCCGACAAGGTCGTCCCCAACGACAAGCTGATCGGCTCCGGCCCGTACCGCTTCGAGACGGTCGAGGTCATGGGCGGCAACGGCGACACGGCCAAGCAGCTGGGCAAGGTCGTCCTGGTGCCCAACGACAAGTACAACGGCGAGGCCAAGCTCCGGAACAGCAAGTTCACCGTCCGGTACTTCGACAAGCCCGCCGACCTGAAGGCCGCGCTGGACAAGGGCGACGTCGACCTCACCGACAACAGCCTGGACCCGAACACCGCCGCTCAGATGCACTCCGACCAGCAGGGCGGCAAGACCGACCTCCAGGTCGTCGAGGGCGACAGCAACGACACCCGCTCGCTGGTCTTCAACACCAAGGACCCGGTCGCCGGCAACGTCGCCGTCCGCCAGGCCGCCGCCCAGCTGCTCGACCGCAAGTCGCTCGCCCGCGACGTCTTCGCCCGGACCGTCCAGCCGCTGTACGCGATGGTCCCGGCCGGCGTCACCGGCCACACCACGGCCTTCTTCGACCGCTACGGCGACCAGGACAGCGGCAAGGCCAAGAAGATCCTCACCGACGCCAAGGTCCAGCTCCCGGTCAAGCTCACCCTCACCTGGTCGCGCTCGCGGGCCGGCAGCGCCGAGCCCGAGACCCTGAAGAAGCAGCTGGAGGCCGGCGGCCTGTTCCAGGTGACCGTCCAGACGGAGCCGGACTGGGACAAGTACCGGTCCGGCTGGTCCGAGGGCCGCTACCAGGCGTACCTCATCGGCTGGTTCGCCGACTACCCGGACCCGGACAACTACATCGCCCCGCTGCTCATCGACGGCGGCGCCTACCACCACGGCTGGGACGACCCGCGGATCAGCCAGAAGCTGGTGCCGGACGGCCTCAAGCAGGCCGACCGCAGCGCCGCGGTGGCCGGCTACGCCCAGATCCAGCAGATCGTCGCCGAGAACGCGCCGCTCATCCCGCTGTACCAGAACAAGGGCTTCTTCGCGTCGCGTTCGTACATCACCGGCGTCGAGTCGACCATCGACACCACCGGCGTGTTCCGCTTCTGGGAGATCAGCCGCAGCGCCGGCAAGTAGGCGACCGGACGACACCCCTCAACACGGCGGCCCGCCCGCCTTCCCCCTGGGTGCACGGGGAAGGCGGGCGGGCCGTCGGCACGTTCGGCCGGACAGGGCCTACAGGGCGCCCGGGCGCACCAGCCCGCTCTCGTACGCGTACACCGCCGCCTGCACCCGGTCGCGCAGCTGGAGCTTGGTCAGCACATGGCCGACGTGCGTCTTCACGGTGGTCTCGCTGACGAACAGTTCGGCTGCGATCTCCGCGTTCGAGAGCCCGCGCGCCACCAGCTTCAGCACCTCCAGCTCACGTTCGGTCAGCGCGCTCAGCGCCTGCGGCGGCGCCTCCTCGCCCGAGGGCAGCTTGGTGGCGTACATGTCCAGCAGCCGGCGGGTGATGCTCGGCGCCAGCATCGCCGCGCCGTCCGCCACCACCCGGATCGCCTGCACCAGTTCCTCCGCCGGGACGTCCTTCAGCAGGAAGCCGCTGGCGCCCGCGCGCAGCGCTTCCACCACGTACTCGTCCAGGTCGAAGGTGGTCAGCACCAGCACCTTGGCCGGGCCGTCCCGCCCGGGGCCGGCGATCCTGCGGGTCGCCTCGACGCCGTCCATCCTGGGCATCCGGATGTCCATCAGCACCACGTCGGGCTGCAGCGCCCGCACCTGGTCCAGCGCCTGCTGACCGTCGCCGGCCTCACCGACCACCACCAGGTCGGACTCGGCCTCCAGGATCATCCGGAAACCGGTGCGCAGCAGCGGCTGGTCGTCGACCAGCAGCACTCGGATCGTCACTAGGACTCCTTGCTCATCTGATCCCCCGTGGGATCGTCTTCGTCAGACGTACGCGACAGCGACAGCGGCAGCGGGTACGGCGGGGGAGTGCCGCCGAACTCCGGGCAACTGGCCTGGTGGTCGCACCAGTCGCAGAGGCGGTTGCGGGTCGCCGGGAACTCCCCGGTGGCCACCGCGTGGGTGATCCGCTCCCAGAGCGCCCGCAGCTTGCGCTCCACCGCGAGCAGGTCGGCCTCGTCCGGGTCGTAGCTGACCACGTCCCCGCCCCCGCCGAGGTAGACCAGCTGGAGCCGCTTGGGGACGACGCCCTTCCAGCGCCACACCACGAGCGCGTAGAACTTCATCTGGAACATCGCCTTGCCCTCGAAGTCCCGCGAGGGCGCCCGGCCGGTCTTGTAGTCCACCAGCCGGACCTCGCCGCTCGGGGCGACGTCCACCCGGTCGATGTAGCCGCGCAGCAGCAGCCCCGACTCCAGGGCCGTCTCCACGTACAGCTCGCGCTCCACCGGGTGCAGCCGGGTCGGGTCCTCCAGCCGGAACCACTGGCCGACCAGCTTCTCGGCGTCCGCCAGCCAGCGGGCGAGCGCCGCGCCGTCCGGATCGTCCGGGAACAGCGAGCCCAGCTCCGGGCGCTCGCCCAGCAGCCGCTCCCACTGCGGGCGCAGCAGGCCCAGCGCCCGCTCCGGTGTCCGCTCGGTCGCGGGGCTGTCGAAGAGCCGCTCCAGCACCGCGTGCACCAGCGTGCCCCTGGTCGCCGCCGCGCTCGGCGGCTCGGGCAGCCGGTCGATCACCCGCAGCCGGTACAGCAGGGGACAGGTCAGGAAGTCCCCCGCCCGGGACGGGGACAGGCCGGTCGGGGGCGCCGTTGGGCGCGCCGGGGCCCCGGCGGCGCTTGTGGTGTCGGTCTGCTGCATGCCTCCGACCCTATTGCCCTTCGCTGTCATCCTGCTGCCACGGTGCTGCCACACCGCGCGGCACAGTGGGTATGAAGCCTGACAGAGGGCCGCACGCCACCGGAGGGCCGCGATCACGTAGCGTGGGCGCACCGGGGCACGACGGGGCAGACGACCGAAGGGATCACGGTGAGCGACAGCAGGGGGCAGCAGACCTCCGACCAGCCACCGCAGGACGACGGCGGCCGCCCGGCAGGGCGACCGCCCAGGCCGCCCGAGCGCGGCAGCGGCCTCCTGGTGGGCCGCCCCTTCGGCGTGCCCATCTACGTGACCCCCTCCTGGTTCGTCATCGCCGCGCTGATCACCTGGGTGTTCGGCGGCCAGCTCGGCGACGTCCTGCCGGACCTCGGCGCCGCCCGCTACCTGCTCGCGTTCTTCTTCGCGGTCGCCTTCTACGCCTCCGTCCTGGTGCACGAGCTCGCTCACACCCTGGTCGCGCTGCGCTACAGGCTCGGTGTACGGCGGATCCAGCTGCAGTTCTTCGGCGGCGTCTCCGAGATCGAGAACGAGGCCGAGAGCCCGTGGCGCGAGTTCTGGCTGGCCTTCGTCGGCCCGCTGCTCTCGCTGGTGCTCGGCGGCGTGTTCTACCTCGCGATGCAGGCCGTGGAGCTCTCCACGGTGCCCGGGGTGCTGCTCACCGGGCTGATGGTCTCCAACCTGGTCGTCGCCGCGTTCAACCTGCTGCCCGGCCTGCCGCTGGACGGCGGCCGGATGCTGCGCGCGGTCGTCTGGGCGATCAGCGGCAAGGCGATGACCGGCACGGTCGCCGCCGCCTGGGTCGGCCGGGCACTGGCCGTCGTGGTGCTGATCGGCCTGCCGCTGTTCAGCGCCGCCCGCGGGATCGAGCGCACCACGACCGACACCCTGGTGGACGCGGTGCTGGCCGCCGTCCTCGCCGCGATCATCTGGAACGGCGCCACCGGGAGCCTGCGCAACGCCCGGCTCAAGGAGGTGCTGCCCGGCCTGCGGCTGCGCGAGCTCGCCCGCCGGACCGTCGAGGTCACCGCCGACACCCCGCTCGGCGAGGCGCTGCGCCGGGCCCGCGAGGCCCAGGCCGGTGCGGTCGTGGTGGTGGACGGCCGGGGCGACCCGATCGGCATCGTCCGCGAGTCCGCCGTCCGCGCGGTGCCCGAGCACCGCCGCCCGTGGGTCGCCGTCGGCCCGCTCGCCCGCGACCTCGAACCCGGCCTGCGGCTGGACGCCGACCTCGGCGGCGAGGACCTGCTGCGCGCCGTCCAGGCCACCCCGGCCGGGGAGTACCTGGTGGTCGAGGCGGACGGCCGGGTGTTCGGCGTCGCCGCGCTCACCGACATCGAGCAGCGCCTCACCGCCGCCGTCGCCGGCCGGTGATCACTCTGGTCGGGCGGACCGTCCGCTTCCCTTAGGATTGACCGCATGTCCGAACCGACCGGTGCCACCCGCCGACGCGGGCCCTTCCAGGTCGGGGACCAGGTCCAGCTGACCGACCCCAAGGGCCGCCACTACACGTTCACGCTCCAGGCCGGGAACCAGTTCCACACCCACAAGGGTGCGTTCCCGCACGACGAGCTGATCGGCGCCCCCGAGGGCACGGTCGTGCGCACCACGGGGAACGTCCCGTACCTCGCGCTGCGCCCCCTGCTCCCCGACTACGTCCTGTCCATGCCGCGCGGCGCCGCCGTGATCTACCCCAAGGACGCGGGGCAGATCCTGGCCATGGCCGACATCTTCGCCGGCGCCCGCGTCGTCGAGGCCGGTGTCGGCTCGGGCGCGCTCTCCACCTACCTGCTGCGCGCCGTCGGCGACACCGGCATGCTGGCCTCGTACGAGCGCCGGCAGGACTTCGCCGACATCGCCAAGGGCAACGTCGAGCGCTACTTCGGCGGGCCGCACCCGGCGTGGAAGCTCACCGTCGGCGACCTCCAGGACAACCTGGTCGAGGCCGACGTCGACCGCGTCATCCTCGACATGCTCGCCCCCTGGGAGTGCCTGGACGTCGCCTCCAAGGCGCTCGTCCCCGGCGGCCTGATCTGCTGCTACGTGGCCACCACCACGCAGATGTCCAAGACCGTCGAGGCACTGCGCGACCACGGCACCTTCACCGAGCCGCAGGCCTGGGAGACCATGGTCCGCACCTGGCACCTGGAGGGCCTGGCCGTCCGCCCGGACCACCGGATGATCGGCCACACCGGCTTCCTGCTCACCGCCCGCCGCCTCGCCGACGGCGTCGAGCCGCCGCTGCGCCGACGCCGCCCGGCCAAGGGCGCGTACGGCGAGGACTACGACAACGGGGGCTCGGAGTCGACTCTGCGGGAGCGCGCCGCGGCCCGTGCCGCCGCCCGCGCCGTCGAGACCGAGCAGCCCGACCTGGGCTGACCGGGATCGCTTCCCAGGGGTGGTACGAGCCTGCTCGTGCCACCCCTCGGCATTTCGGCCGCCGGCGTGTGGGACGATGCTCGCGCACGCAGACCAGCTCCTGGGAGCACTGGAGGGGACGCCTGGTGGAGACCGCGGTCGGGACGACGGCTGGACAGCAGACACCGCGGGGCCGCACCGGGCCCGGGCACGCGCGCACCGCCCCCTGGCACTGGGCCCTGGCCCTGGCCGGCTGCGGCGCGGTGGTGGCCTCGGCTCTCGCCGCCGGCCCCGCCACCGGCACCCCGGTGCCCCTGCACGGCACTCCCAAGGCCCTCGGGGCGAGCGCCGCCCCCGACCCGGCCAAGGCCCAACTTCCGCTCGACTGCGGCCCGTTCCCGGTCGCGACGGCCATCAGCATGCCGGCCGACCTGGGCGACGGGCGGCCCGGCACGGTCGTCGCCGCGCACTGCGCGGCCGAGAACGGCACGCCGCCGGACGCCGTCTACCTGCTCGGCTTCGGCCCGGGCGAGCGCCCGGTGGTGCTGGCCACGCTCCTCTCCGAGCGCGAGAACCTCACCCTCGGCCGGCTCGCGCTGCGCTCCGACGGCGCCATCACCGGTCACGCGCAGGGGTATTCGAGCGACGAGGTGCCGCGCTTCCGCCCTGACATCTCACTCGACCTCACCTGGATGCGCAAGGGCGGCGGCTGGGAACGCTCCCAGACCGCCGCCCCGGTCAGCCAGACCTGAGGGGGAGGACGCGTCAGTCCGCGTCCGGCCCGTACACCTCGACCCGGTCGGTGACCCGGCGCACGTGGATGCAGTCGCCGGGGCACTCCTTCGCCGAGTCCACCACGTCCTGAAGGATCGTCAGCGGCACCGGGGCGGTCTGCCCGGGCTGCTGGCGCAGCTCGTCGTCCGGCCCCTTCACGTAGGCGAGGCCGTCGATGTCCAGCTCGAAGACCTCGGGTGCGTACTGCACGCAGATGCCGTCGCCGGTGCACAGATCCTGGTCGATCCACACCTCCAGCTGTTCGGCCGCCGTGGCCGTCTGCTCGGTTACCGACATGGTCCCCTGCCGTTTCTGTCCCGGGTCGCCCCTTTTCCGGGGGCAATCCCGCCATTCGTACAACGATCGGACCCAGGTGCCCGGTCGCGATCGGATATCACTTCGCTCGACGATACATCTGGCCCGCTTTGGGTGGTGAGCGGTGGGTATCCCCTTAGCAGAGGGGAAGCACGCTGGGGCGAAGATCGGACACGCCCGTTCCATCTTTCTTGATCTAGGGGTTTACGGACCCCTGGTCCCAGGTAGGGTCTGGAAGCGTCCAGCTCCCCGGAGGAGGTGAGGACCGTGGCAGCCCACGATGACGACTACAACCGCAGCACCGGCAGGCCCGCTCGTGGTTCCGACGAGGCCGCTCAGGTCTCGTTCCTTGAGCAGGAAATCGCTGTGCTGCGCCGCAAGCTCGCCGACTCGCCGCGCAATTCGAGGATCCTCGAAGAGCGGATCGTCGAGCTCCAGACCAACCTGGCCGGAGTGTCCGCCCAGAACGAACGGCTCGCCTCCACCCTGCGAGAGGCCCGCGACCAGATCGTGGCCCTCAAGGAGGAAGTGGACCGGCTGGCACAGCCCCCGGCCGGGTTCGGCACCTTCCTCGAGGCCAACGAGGACGGCACCGCCGACATCTTCACCGGGGGGCGCAAGCTCCGCGTGAACGTCAGCCCCAACGTCGCCCTCGACGAACTGCGGCGCGGCCAGGAGGTGATGCTCAACGAGGCCCTCAACATCGTGGACGCGATGGCCTTCGAGCGCATCGGCGAGATCGTCACCCTCAAGGAGATCCTCGAGGACGGCGAACGCGCCCTGGTCGTCGGCCACACCGACGAGGAGCGGGTGGTGCGCCTCGCCGAACCGCTGCGCGAGCTCACCATCCGGGCGGGGGACGCCCTGCTGCTGGAGCCCCGCTCCGGCTACGTGTACGAGGTCGTGCCGAAGTCCGAGGTCGAGGAGCTGGTCCTCGAAGAGGTCCCGGACATCGACTACCGCCAGATCGGCGGACTGAGCAACCAGATCGAGCTGATCCGGGACGCGGTCGAGCTGCCCTACCTGCATGCCGACCTCTTCAAGGAGTACGAGCTGCGCCCGCCCAAGGGCGTGCTGCTCTACGGCCCGCCCGGCTGCGGCAAGACGCTGATCGCCAAGGCGGTCGCCAACTCGCTGGCCAAGAAGGTCGCCGAGGTCACCGGACGCCCCCAGGGGAAGAGCTACTTCCTCAACATCAAGGGCCCCGAACTGCTCAACAAGTACGTGGGCGAGACCGAGCGGCAGATCCGCCTGGTCTTCCAGCGGGCCCGGGAGAAGGCGAGCGAGGGCACGCCCGTCATCGTCTTCTTCGACGAGATGGAGTCGCTGTTCCGCACCCGCGGTTCCGGCGTCAGCTCGGACGTGGAGAACACCATCGTCCCGCAGCTGCTCGCCGAGATCGACGGTGTGGAGGGCCTGGAGAACGTCATCGTCATCGGCGCCTCGAACCGCGAGGACATGATCGACCCGGCGATCCTGCGGCCCGGCCGCCTGGACGTCAAGATCAAGATCGAGCGCCCGGACGCCGAGGCCGCGAGGGACATCTTCTCCAAGTACCTCAAGGAGTCGCTGCCGTTCCACCCGGACGACCTCAAGGAGCACGACGGCTCCCTGGGCACCACGGTGGCCGCGATGATCCAGTCGGTCGTGGAGCGGATGTACTCCGAGACCGAGGAGAACCGCTTCCTGGAGGTCACCTACGCCAACGGTGACAAGGAGGTCCTGTACTTCAAGGACTTCAACTCCGGCGCGATGATCCAGAACATCGTCGACCGCGCGAAGAAGATGGCCATCAAGGACTTCCTCGACCACGGTCAGCGCGGTCTGCGCGTCTCCCACCTGCTCGCCGCCTGCGTGGACGAGTTCAAGGAGAACGAGGACCTCCCGAACACCACCAACCCGGACGACTGGGCCCGCATCTCCGGCAAGAAGGGCGAGCGGATCGTCTTCATCCGTACGCTGGTCACCGGCAAGCAGGGCGCCGAGTCCGGCCGCTCGATCGACACTGTCGCCAACACGGGGCAGTACCTGTAAGCACACGGTGAGACCGGGCCGCCCGGCGGTCCCCGGAACAGCACGCACCCCGTCCGGCTGTGGCGCCTCGCGGCCCCGCAGCCGGACGGCGCGTCTCGGGGTCCGCCCGTCGGTGCCGGGTTCTAGGCTCGACCCACCGATCGCGGGCAGAACGCCGGCGCCGGTGTTGTTCAGCGGTACGTCGGCGTGCTCCGCCCGTGGGGGGCGGCGCACCGGGCAAGGAGGGCCGCATGACCGTACGGCGCGTGATGGGCATCGAGACCGAGTACGGGATCTCCGTGCCCGGGCACCCCAACGCCAACGCCATGCTCACCTCGTCCCAGATCGTCAACGCGTACGCGGCGGCGATGCACCGGGCGCGGCGGGCCCGCTGGGACTTCGAGGAGGAGAACCCGCTGCGTGACGCCCGGGGCTTCGACCTGGCACGCGAGGTGGCGGACGCCAGCCAGCTGACCGACGAGGACATCGGCCTGGCCAACGTCATCCTCACCAACGGGGCCCGGTTCTACGTGGACCACGCGCACCCCGAGTACAGCTCGCCAGAGGTCACCAACCCGCGCGACGCCGTGCTCTGGGACAAGGCCGGCGAGCGGATCATGGCGGCCGCCGCGCAACGCGCGCTGGAACTGCCCAACGGGCAGAACATCCACCTGTACAAGAACAACACCGACAACAAGGGCGCCTCCTACGGCACCCACGAGAACTACCTGATGAAGCGGGCGACGCCGTTCGCCGACATCGTCCGCCACCTCACCCCGTTCTTCGTCTCCCGCCAGGTGGTCACCGGCGCCGGCCGGGTCGGCATCGGCCAGGACGGTTCGACGCACGGCTTCCAGATCAGCCAGCGGGCCGACTACTTCGAGGTCGAGGTCGGCCTGGAGACCACGCTCAAACGCCCGATCATCAACACCCGGGACGAACCGCACGCCGACGCGGAGAAGTACCGCCGGCTGCACGTGATCATCGGGGACGCCAACCTCTCCGAGATCTCCACCTACCTCAAACTGGGCACCACCTCACTGGTCCTGTCGATGATCGAGGACTCCTTCATCGCCTCCGACCTCGCCGTCGACCAGCCGGTGCGCACCCTGCACCGGGTCTCCCACGACCCCACGCTCAAGCACCTGATCACCCTGCGCAACGGGCGCAAACTCACCGCCGTCCAGCTCCAGCTGGAGTACTTCGAGCTGGCCCGCAAGTACGTCGAGGACCGCTTCGGCACCGACGCGGACGAGCAGACACTGGACGTGCTGGCCCGCTGGGAGGACGTCCTCGGCCGGCTGGAGCGCGATCCGATGTCGCTCTCCCGGCAGCTGGACTGGATCGCCAAGCGGGAGATCCTGGAGGGCTACCGCAGCCGGGACGCCCTGGGGTGGGAGAATCCGCGGCTGCACCTGGTCGACCTCCAGTACAGCGACGTACGGCCCGACAAGGGCCTCTACAACCGGCTGGTGGCCCGCGGCCGCTTCGAGCGGCTGGTGACCGAGGCGGAGGTCGAGCGGGCCGTCTCCAAGCCCCCGGAGGACACCCGGGCGTACTTCCGCGGGCGCTGCCTCGAGCAGTACGCCGACCACGTCGCCGCGGCCTCCTGGGACTCGGTGATCTTCGACCTGCCGGGCCGGGACTCGTTGCAGCGGGTGCCCACGCTGGAGCCGCTGCGGGGCACCCGCAACCACGTCAAGGAACTGCTGGACCGCTGTCGCACCGCGGAGGACCTGCTGCGGGTCCTCTCCGGCGGGTAACTTTTCGATCACCATGGGTGAACGTCCGCCGAATGGGAATCATCCGGGGTGGCAGCGGGTGTTGGACAGGAAGCGCCACCGGCAAACCGGGAGCGGCAGTCGCACCTTGTGTATAGGGTCGGTGCAGCAAGCAACGACCAAACCGTGCCAGAAGAATCGAGCGGGGTGAGGGAAATGGCGAGCAAGGACACCGGCGGCGGCCAGCAGCGGGCGAACCGCTCCTCCGAGGAGGTCGAGGAGCAGGCCGCGGAAACCCAGAATTCCGACGACCTCAAGGAGCGCCAGGAAAAGCTGAGCGACGACGTCGACGCGGTGCTGGACGAAATCGACGAGGTCCTCGAGTCGAATGCGGAGGATTTCGTCCGCGGATTCGTGCAGAAGGGCGGGCAATAGCCCGCCCCCGGTATTCGGGAATTCACGGTCGAGACCGTCGAGGGCGGTCGGGCGGCGAGGGTCGCCCGGCCGTCCGGCACCGGCCCCCTGCGCGCGTGGACAGTGATCTCCGGGCGGGTAGGGTGCGGGCAACGCGAGCTTCAAGCTACCTGGAAGGAATCGTGTGGAAGCCAACACTCGTGGCACCGGGCGTCTACCGGCTGCCTTCCTGACCCCGGGGTCCTCCTCCTTCGTGGACTTCCTCGCCGAGCACCGGCCGGAGCTGATCCCCGGCCACCGAGCGCTCCCCGCGGGGGCCGTGATCGAGGCCCCGCACGGGACCACCATCGTGGCCGCGGTGTTCGACGGCGGCGTGGTGATCGCCGGTGACCGCCGGGCGACGATGGGCAACGTGATCGCCCAGCGCGACATGGAGAAGGTGTTCCCGGCCGACGAGTACAGCGCGGTCGGCATCGCCGGCACCGCCGGCCTCGCCATCGAGATGGTCCGGCTGTTCCAACTGGAGCTGGAGCACTACGAGAAGATCGAGGGCGCGGTGCTCTCGCTGGAGGGCAAGGCCAACCGGCTCACCGCCATGATCCGGGGCAACCTGGGCATGGCGATGCAGGGCCTGGCGGTCGTCCCGCTGTTCGCCGGCTACGACCTGGACCTCGGCCGCGGCCGGATCTTCAACTACGACGTCACCGGCGGGCGTTCCGAGGAGCGCGGCTTCGCCGCCACCGGCTCGGGCTCGGTCTTCGCCCGCGGCTCGATGAAGAAGCTCTACCGCGACGGCCTGACGGCCGACCAGGCCGCCACGCTGGTCGTCCAGGCGCTGTACGACGCGGCCGACGACGACTCCGCCACCGGCGGCCCCGACCTCGCCCGCAAGATCTTCCCGATCGTCTCGCTGATCACCGAGGAAGGCTTCCGCCGGCTCACCGACGCGGAGGTCACCGAGATCGCGGTCGCGATCACCGACGAGCGCCGCTCGCACCCCAACGGCCCGCAGGCCCCGCTGCTCTAGCCATCACCTCTCAGGAAAGGGACGACCGCCGGTGTCGACACCGTTCTACGTCTCGCCCCAGCAGGCCATGGCGGACCGCGCGGAGTACGCCCGCAAGGGCATCGCGCGCGGCCGCAGCGTGGTCGTGCTCACCTACGCCGACGGCATCGTCTTCGTCGCGGAGAACACCTCCAGAGCGCTTCACAAGGTCTCCGAGATCTACGACAAGATCGCCTTCGCGGCGGTCGGCCGCTACAACGAGTTCGAGAACCTGCGCATCGGCGGCGTCCGCTACGCCGACCTGCGCGGCTACTCCTACGACCGGGCCGACGTCACCGCCCGGGGCCTGGCCAACGTCTACGCACAGACGCTCGGCACCATCTTCTCCTCGGTCGGCGAGAAGCCCTACGAGGTCGAGCTGATCGTGGCCGAGGTCGGCCGCACCGCGGACGAGGACCAGATCTACCGCCTCACCCCGGACGGCTCGATCGTCGACGAGAAGAACTACGTCGTGGTCGGCGGCAACGCCGACTCGATCGGCAACTACCTGGGCCAGCGCCACCAGGCCGGGATGGGCCTCACCGAGGTGGTCCGGGCCGCCGTGGACTCGCTCGCCCGCGACCCCAACGGCGGCAGCCCGCGCGCCCTCACCCCGGAGCAGCTGGAGGTGGCCGTCCTCGACCGCCAGCGGTTCCAGCAGCGCAAGTTCAAGCGCATCCTGGGCAACCAGCTCGCCCGGCTGCTCGACGGCGACCAGTCCGCCGAGTCGGACGACGAGGACAACCCGGCGGACACCGCGCCGGAGTAGCAGTGCCTGCGGAGTCCCGTACGGCGGCCGGAAGGAGGCCGTACGGGACTCCGGTGCCCCTGCGGCGGCCCAGTCGTCGTGGAGGCGGTTTCGGACAGCTCCGACACAGAATGGAGTGCTCATGGACCGCCGGATTTTCGGGCTGGAGAACGAGTACGGCGTGACCTGCACGTTCCGCGGGCAGCGCAGGCTGTCGCCGGACGAGGTGGCGCGGTACTTGTTCCGCCGGGTCGTCTCCTGGGGCCGCAGCAGCAACGTCTTCCTGCGCAACGGTGCCCGGCTGTACCTCGACGTCGGCTCCCACCCCGAGTACGCCACCCCCGAGTGCGACGACGTGACCGAGCTGGTGACGCACGACAAGGCGGGCGAGCGGATCCTCGAAGGGCTCCTGGTCGACGCCGAGCGGCGGCTGCACGAGGAGGGCATCGCGGGGGACGTCTACCTGTTCAAGAACAACACCGACTCGGCCGGCAACTCCTACGGCTGCCACGAGAACTACCTGGTGGCCCGGCACGGCGAGTTCTCCCGGCTGGCCGACGTGCTGATCCCCTTCCTGGTGACCCGCCAGCTGATCTGCGGCGCCGGCAAGGTGCTGCAGACCCCGCGCGGCGCGGTCTACTGCGTCAGCCAGCGCGCCGAGCACATCTGGGAGGGCGTCAGCTCCGCCACCACCCGCTCCCGCCCGATCATCAACACCCGCGACGAGCCGCACGCGGACGCCGAGCGCTACCGCCGACTGCACGTGATCGTCGGCGACTCCAACATGTCGGAGACCACGACGCTGCTCAAGGTCGGCGCCACCGATCTGGTGCTGCGGCTGATCGAGGCCGGCGTGGTGATGCGCGACCTCACCCTGGAGAACCCGATCCGGGCGATCCGCGAGGTCAGCCACGACCTCACCGGCACCCACCAGGTGCGGCTCGCCAACGGGCGCGAGGCCAGCGCGCTGGACATCCAGGAGGAGTACTACACCAAGGCGCTGGAGTTCGCCGACCGCAAGGGCATCAACACCGGCACCATCGGCCAGGTGCTCGAACTGTGGGGCCGGACCCTGGAGGCCGTCCGCACCGAGAACCTGGACCAGGTGGCCACCGAGATCGACTGGATCATGAAGTACAAGCTCATCGAGCGCTACCGCGAGAAGCACCAGATGAGCATGTCCAACCCGCGGGTGGCCCAGATCGACCTGGCGTACCACGACATCCACCGCCGGCGCGGCCTGTTCTACCTGCTCCAGGGCAAGGGCCAGGCGAAGCGGGTGACCACCGACCTCAAGACCTTCGAGGCCAAGTCCATCCCGCCGCAGACCACCCGGGCCCGGCTGCGCGGGGACTTCATCCGCCGGGCGCAGGAGCAGCGCCGGGACTTCACGGTGGACTGGGTGCACCTGAAGCTGAACGACCAGGCGCAGCGCACGGTGCTCTGCAAGGACCCGTTCCGCTCGGTGGACGAGCGGGTGGAGAAGCTGATCGCCGGGATGTGACCCCCGCAGGGGATCCCAGGTTTGTGATCAAGGCGGTGTCCGGCCCCGGTGGTGTCTTCCGGGGCCGGACACCGTCCGGGCATACGCTGTCCGTCGAAGTCAGGAGAGCCGACCTCGATCGACAGTTAGGACCACCGTGCGCCGCACCGCCGGTTTGCTACTCACCCTGCCCCTGCTGCTGGCGGTCGCCTGCAGCAGTTCGCCCAAGGCGGCCGGCCCGGCGACTCCGTCCGCGGCGAGCGCGCCTCCGACGGTGCCCGCGCCGGTCGGCGAGGCGTCGCCGATGCCCACGCTCTCGGAGGGCGGTTTCGGCAGCAAGGCCACCATCACCCTCCCGGAGGGCCAGCCCGGCGGCCAGTTCGTGGTGAACACCGTCAGCGAGGGCGAGCGGTCGACGGTCAACAAGGGCGACTGGGTGACGGTCAACTACACGGCGAAGGACTGGACCACCGGCAAGGACCTGCCCAGCTCGTACGACCCGAGCGGGAAGCCGCAGCTCTACCAGGCCGGCAGCGGACAGCTCGTGCCGGCGCTGGACCAGAGCGTGATCGGCAAGAAGGTCGGCAGCCGGCTGCTGGTGGTCGCCCCGCCGGCGGCGGCCTTCGGCGAGCAGGGCAGCACCCAGCTCGGCGTCAACAAGGGCGACACCGTGGTGTTCGTCCTGGACATCATGGAGAGCCTGCCGCAGGACTCCACGCTGGCCGGCGCCATGACCCCGCCGCCGGCGACGATGCCGCAGGTCAAGGACAACGGCAAGGCCCCGGTGACGATCACCGTGCCGGCCGGGCAGGCCGCGCCCACCGACCTGGAGCAGGCGGTGCTGATCAAGGGCGAGGGCAAGCAGGTCAAGAGCGGGCAGACCCTGGTGGTGCAGTACACCGGGGTGCTCTGGAACAACGGCCAGCAGTTCGACTCCTCCTGGACGCACGGGGGCGCGCAGGCGGTGCAGATCGGCACCGGCAGCGTGATCGAGGGCTGGGACAAGGCGCTGGTCGGCCAGACCGTCGGCAGCCGGATCCTGCTCGTGGTGCCGCCCGCGCTCGGCTACAAGGACCAGGCGCAGGGCTCGGTGCCGCCCAACTCGACGTTGGTCTTCGTGATCGACATCCTGGAAGCTGTTTAGGGAAGCCAGGGAAGCGGTTTAGGGCGGACACGCACCCCTGGGATTCCGTACGCTTGGGCGGACGCTCGTACAACGAAGCGTCCGCCCTCATCCTGAGCTGTCATACTGCCCTCGCACTGTGGCAGGCGCCGCCCGGCGTCGAGGTCCGGGGCGGACGGTGCGACGGCAGACCGGCAGTCAGCACGCCGGTCGCAGACCTGGAAGACCTCGTGGCGAGATGGATGGGGAGTCATGACTGAGAAGACGCCGAGCCCGGGCGGGGCCGACACCGCGGCGAACGACAGCTCCGCGGGTGACCCGGCCGCCTCGCGTCCCGGCGGCCCGCTCCCGGGGGACGGCGAGTCGATCGTCGTCCCGCCGTCGATCCTGAAGCAGCAGGCCGGCTGGGCGCAGCCCGGCGAGCAGCCGCGGGCCTCGGGCGGGACCAAGACGGACGACACCCCGCAGATCTTCGCCTCCACCGTGCGTCGGGGCGACACCTCGGAGGCCGGGTACGACGAGAACCCGCCCGGGGTGGGCCGGCTGGGCGTGATCCTCGGCACGGTGCTGACCTTGCTGCTGGCCGGCAGCGCCGTGACGCTGTACCTGGTGAACAAGGACGGCAAGTCGGACACCGCCGCCAAGCCGGACGCCGCCAAGAGCGCGCCGCCCACGCCGACCGCCGACCCGGTGCCGCCGATCAAGGACAGCGCCAAGGTGCTGCCCACCGTCACCGGTGACTTCGGCAAGAAGGCCGAGATCCAGGTGCCGGGCGAGGCCTCCGACGGCTCCTTCGTGGTGAAGGTGCTGACCGAGGGCACCGGCCCCAAGGTGGACAAGAACTCCTGGACCTCGGTGGACTACACCGCCAAGGACTGGACCACCGGCAAGGACATCCCGAGCTCGTACGACAACAACGGCAAGCCGCAGATCTTCCAGGCCGGCACCGACGCGCTGATCCCGGCGCTGGACCAGGCCGTGGTCGGGAAGAAGGCCGGCAGCCGGGTCCTCGTGGTGGCCCCGCCGGCCGCCGCGTTCGGATCCCAGGGCAAGGCCGACATGTCGATCGGGGCGAAGGACGACCTGGTCTTCGTGATCGACATCCGCAACGCCAACGCGCCCGACTCCGTGGTGAGCGGCACCGTCACGCCGCCGCCCGCGGACTTCCCGCAGGTCAAGGACAACGGCAAGAAGCCGGCCGAGATCACCCCGGTGGCCGGCGCGAAGGACCCGACCGAGCTGAAGTCGCACGTCCTGATCAAGGGCACCGGGCCGGCGGTGGAGAAGGGCGAGAAGGTCGTCGTCCAGTACACCGGCGCGCTGTTCAAGGACGGCAAGATGTTCGACTCCTCGCTCAGCAAGGGCCAGGCGTTCTCCTTCCCGGTCGGCGGTGGCCAGGTCATCCAGGGCTGGGACCAGGGGCTGGTGGGCCAGACCGTCGGCAGTCGGGTGGAACTGGTGATCCCGGCCGCGCTGGCGTACGGCGACAAGGGCCAGGGCGACATCCCGCCGGGCGCACCGCTGGTCTTCGTGGTGGACATCCTGGACGCCGGTCAGGGCTGATCCACTTTCGGGTGACAATGGTGTGCGTGTGACCTTCAGGTCCGGCCGCGTGGCCGGACCACCCCGGGCGGTGGGCGCCCGTACCGTGGTCCGGGAACGGACCGGGGGTGCGGGCGCCCGCCGCTTGGTCGTGACTGCAATGCGAAACGTGAGAAGAGGGACTGTGAGCGTCAACCTCAACGAGAAGCCCGAGATCGACTTCCCGATCGGCGACGCCCCGGCGGACCTGCAGATCCGCGACATCGTCGTCGGTGACGGCGATGAGGCCAAGTCGGGCCAGGTCGTCAAGGTCCGCTACGTCGGCGTGACCTTCGAGACCGGTGAGGAGTTCGACTCCAGCTGGAACCGGGGCACCGCCCCGTTCTCGTTCCCGCTGGGCGCCGGCCGCGTCATCAAGGGCTGGGACCGCGGTGTCGCAGGCATGAAGGTCGGCGGCCGCCGCGAGCTGACCATCCCGTCGCACCTGGCCTACGGCAACCAGTCGCCGACCCCGCTCATCCCGGCGGGCTCGACCCTGATCTTCGTGGTCGACCTGATCGGCGTCTGAGTCGTTCCACACCGTGGGGGCGGACCCCCCCAAGGGGTCGGCCACCCCGCCGGCCCCCGGCGGCGGTTTTGCGTACGAAGACAACAACAGACAGGCCGGCGAGCGCCGCGAGGCACCCCGCCCCCGCGGCCCCCCCCCCCCCCCC
>NZ_JBHWIR010000056.1:36474-44177 GCF_042731835.1 Kitasatospora sp. NPDC059817
GCCCTGGCGGGCTGCCGCGGTCTTTGATGGGGTGTGGCCCTGTGTGTGGTTTCTCCTCCATCAATGCTTACTCCCCACCCCGGGGTGCCCCCCCCCCCCCCCCGTCGTCTCCGGAGGCGGCTTTTGCACTGCGTACCGCTACCGGTACGGTCGGTCCCGCCGGGTGACGACCTCCCGGCGGGCGCACCCCGCGCACCCCGCGCACGCGCGGCACACCGGAAGGGTCAGCGATGGCGATCGCCAAGGCAGAGCGGCTGATGAATCTCGCCCTGTGCCTGATGAACACCAGACGTCCGCTCTCCAAGAAGGAGCTGCGGGAATCCATCGAGGCGTACCGCGAGGCCTGGCAGAACAGCAGCGAGGACGCCTTCAACCGGATGTTCGAGCGGGACAAGGACGACCTGCGCGAACTCGGCCTGGTGATCGACGTCGACGAGAGCGCCCTGGACGGCGAACTCGGCTACCTGGCCCGCGCCGACCGCAACCGGCTGCCCGAGATCGCGCTGGACGCCGAGGAGGCGGCCGCGCTGACCCTGGCCGCCCGGGTCTGGCAGCAGGCCAAGATGTCCGGCGCGGCCAGCGGCGCGCTGCAGAAGCTGCGCGCCGCCGGGGTGCCGTTCGCCGAGCCCGAGGGCCGGACCGCCCTGGAGCCGCGCATCCCCGCCCGGGAGGCCGCGTTCGAGCCGCTGCTCACCGCCGCCCGGGACCGTCGCCCAGTCGGCTTCGAGTACCGCAAGGCCGGCGCCGCCGCCGGCGAGCTGCGCACCGTCGAGCCGTGGGCGCTGGAGTGCTGGCGCGGGCACTGGTACCTGGCCGGGTGGGACCGCGACCGCGGCGACGCCCGGGTGTTCCGACTCAGCCGGATCACCGGCAAGGTCCGGGCCAAGGCCGGCGCCTTCCTCGGCACCGTGCCCGAGCACGTCGACGTCCGCGCCACCGTCGCCAAGTTCGCGGGCGAGGGCGCCACCGCCACCGCCACCGTCCGGGTCCGCCGGGGAGCGGGCTTCCCGCTGCGCACCAAGGCGCTGAGCAGCGCGCGGGTGGACGACGGCTGGGACGAGCTGGAGATCCCGTACGGCAACGGGCTGGGCGCCGACCTCGCCGAGTTCGGGCCGGACGTGCTGGTGCTCGGGCCCGAGGAGCTGCGGGCCGACGTGATCGACCGGCTGCGGGCCGTGGCCGGGCTGGACGTGGTGAACGGAAGCGGAGGGGTTCAGGCGTGAGCAACGCGATCGACCAGACGCGGCGGATGCTGTCGCTGGTCACCTACCTGCGCGAGCGCCCCGGCGCCGAGGTGGCCGAGGTGGCCCGTGCGTTCGGGATCTCCGAGCGCGAGCTGATCGGGGACCTCAACGTGCTGCCGATGTGCGGCACCAGCTTCCGCGGCGGCGACCTGCTCGACATCGACACCGACGGCGAGCGGATCTGGTGGCACAACGTCGACGACGTGGCGCAGCCGCTGCGCCTCGCCGCCGACGAGGCCACCGCGCTGCTGGTCGCCGCCCGTGCGGTGGCCGGGCTGCCCGGCCTGCGGGCCGGCGACCGGGAGGCGCTCACCCGGGCCGTCGTCAAGATCGAGAACGCGGCGGGCGAGAGCGCCGCCGGCAGCGCCCGGGTCGGCGTGACCTTCGAGGCGGAGGGCCACGTGTTCGCCGACATCGACCGCGCGCTCAGCGAGGGGCGCCGCCTGTGGCTGCGCTACTACTCGCACGGGCGCGGCGGGATGACCGAGCGCGAGGTCGACCCGATCCGGCTGCTCACCGAGGGCCACACCTACCTTGAGGCCTGGTGCCGCACCTCCGAGGACCACCGGATGTTCCGGCTGGACCGGGTCGCCGAGATCCGGGTGCTGGACGTCCCCGCCGACCCGCCCCGGCGCGAGCCGCGCGATCTGAGCGGCGGGCTGGTCAACCCGTCCGCGGACGACCCCGAGGTGGTCGTCGAGGTCTCCTCCGGCGGGCGCTGGGTGGCCGAGTACTACACCCACGACCGGGCCGAGGAACTGCCCGACGGCGGGCTGCGGATCACCCTGCGCAGCGCCGACCCCTCCCAGCTGCGCCCGCTGGCGCTGCGGCTGGGCCGGGACGGCCGGATCGTCTCGCCGCCCGGGCTGGCCGGGCAGGCCCGCGCGGCCGCCCTGGAGGCGCTGGCCGCGTACGGGGAGCAGACCGTTGCCGACGGGGAGGGGCGGGTCTGATCGGTGGAGCCCGGGACCAGATTCAAGGTGTACTGCTCCGAGTGCCGGGAGAAGGTCGAGCTCCCGGCGGAGGAGTTCCGGCTGACCCTCGGTCGCAGCCCGGCCCAGGCGCACTACAGCTTCGGCTGCCCGCTCTGCGGGGCGGCGGTGCGCAAGCCGGCCGGGGAGAAGATCGTCGCGGCGCTCGTCGGGGCCGGGGTCCGCACCATGCGGCTCGTCCCGGCCGAGGGGTAGCGGGCGCTCTCCTGCGGACCGGGCCGGGGGGCCGGGCCCGATAGGGTGGGGCGCATGTCCTGGATGCTCGTCGCCGCCGTCCTGCTCGCCACCGCGGGCCTGCTGGTCCTCGGGGTGCTCGCGATCCGGCTCTGGCTGGACGTGCGGGCGCTGGCCAAGGGCGTGGACGCGGCCTCGCGGGCGCTGGCCGAGGCGGCGGGGGAGCTGGCGGAGGCCGTACCGGGGCGGTAGGGCCGTCCGGTGGTGCCCGTCCGGTGGTACCCGCCGGGTAAGGCCGTCCGGTTGTTCCCGTTTGGTAGCGCCCGTTCGGTGGTGCCTGTTCGGTAGCACAGGAGGGCCGTCGGTGGTACGGGGGCTGCTGCGGGGAGGCGGGGGCGGGTTACGCTCTCAGATGGCTCCTGCAGATGGCTCCTGAACTGCGAACCGGGGCCGCTGTCCTGTTCGGGCGGCCGTCGTCGTGGCGTCATCCGCAGCGGTTACCATCCGCGGCGGGGGGCCCGACGGGTCGCCATGAGTGAAGGTGGTCGCGCAATGCGCATCTCGATGACCGCGATCGTGGTGGTCGTGATTTTCGCCGTCCTGCTGTTCGGCGCCAAGCGGCTGCCCGACCTGGCTCGCTCGCTCGGGCAGTCGATGCGGATCCTGAAGAGCGAAACCAAGGCCATGCGCTCGGACGGCGCCGAGGAGGACGCCGCCGCGACGCCGCCTCCGGCGCCCCGGGTCGACGGCGGTTCGGCGACGACCGCGGCCAGGACCATCCAGGCCGCTCCGGGCGCCTCGGGCACCGCCCGCCCGGTGGCCGAGCCCGCCGCCGGGCCGTCCGCGGCCGACGGCGACCGCCCGCGCTGAGCGCGGCGCACGTGACGAACGCGACCACGGAGGCCCGTCGACCGGCGGGCCTCGACGCACGAGTTGAGGACCGGGGTTGAGCAAGCTCTCCAAGGCGTCGAAGGCGTCCAAGGATCCTGAGGGGCGGATGGCCCTCACCGACCACCTGCGGGAACTGCGCAACCGCGTGGTCAAGTCGGTCCTGGCGATCGTGGTGATCACCATCGTGGCGGCGATCTACCACAAGCAGATCGAAGACTTCCTGCTGGAGCCGCTGCCGCGCTGCACTGCGGAGACTGCCTCCCAGTTCAAGGGCAAGTGCGCCCAGGTCTCCAACATCGGTCTGACCGCCGGTTTCACCTGGATGCTCAAGGTGTCGCTGACGGCCGGTGTGGTCGCGACCGTGCCGATCTGGCTCTACCAGGTCTGGGCCTTCGTGGCGCCCGGTCTGCACCGGCACGAGAAGAAGTACGCCGTCATCTTCATGCTGTGCGGGGCGCCGCTCTTCCTGGCCGGTTCCGGCTGCGCCATCCTCGTGCTGCCGACCACCGTCGACGTGCTGATCTCGTTCACCCCGAACAACACCACGCCGATCCTGCCGCCCGAGGACTACCTCGACATCGCCACCCGGATGGTGCTGGTCTTCGGCCTGGCCTTCGAGTTCCCGCTGCTGCTGGTCATGATGAACATGGTCGGCATGGTCACCGGCAAGCGGCTGCTCGGCTGGTGGCGCGGCATGGTCATGGGCATCACGGTCTTCGCCGCCTTCGCCACCCCGAGCGCCGATCCGGTGAGCATGCTCACGCTGGCCGCGCCGATCTGGGCGCTGTACTTCCTCGCGGTGGGCATTGCGATCTTCAACGACAAGCGCAAGGAGCGCCGCAACCCCGACGCCGGACTGAGCGACGAGGAGGCCTCGGAGCTGGACCTCTCGGTGCAGCCGGTGGCCGGTGCGGAGATGGTCCAGGCCTCGGCCGCGCCGACGGCCGGCGCCCCGGTGCCCGCCGCCCGTCACGAGCAGATCGACGACATCACCTGAGCCGGTAGCGCACCCTGAGGCCCCGGCCCGCCGCCCGACGCGGTGGGCCGGGGCCTTTTGGCTGCTCCGGCCCGGTTCGGGATTCGGCGGGTGGTCTTGGCACGATGGATGGCATGTGACATATTACTGACGTGCTCAAGACGCAGAGACCTCCCCTGGATGTCGTCGTGGTCGGCGCCGGCGTGGTCGGCGCCGCCTGCGCCTACTACGCGGCCCGCGCCGGGCTCACCGTCGCCGTCGTCGACCGCGGACCGGTGGCCGGCGGCACCACCGGCGCCGGCGAGGGCAACCTGCTGGTCTCCGACAAGGAGCCCGGGCCCGAACTCGACCTCGCCCTGCTCAGCACCCGGCTCTGGCACGACCTCGCCGAACACCTCGGCGCGGCCGTCGAGTACGAGCCCAAGGGCGGCGTGGTGATCGCCGCCACCCAGGCCGGGCAGGACGCCCTGCGGGCCTTCGCCGTCGGCCAGGCCGCCGCCGGCGTCACCGCCGAGGAGATCCCCGCCGAGCGGCTGCACGAGCTGGAGCCGCACCTCGCCCCCGGCCTCGCCGGCGGCTTCCACTACCCGCAGGACGCGCAGGTCCAGCCCGCCCTCGCCGCCGCCCACCTGCTGCGCGAGGCCCGCCGGATGGGCGCCGAACTGATCACCGGCGAGACCGTGACCGCCGTGCACCGGGGGCCGGACGGCGCCGTGCGCGGAGTGCGCACCGACCGCCGCCGCCTCGACGCCCCCGCCGTCGTCAACGCGACCGGCACCTGGGGCGGCGAACTGGCCCGGCTGGCCGGGGTGCACCTGCCGGTGATGCCCCGCCGTGGCTTCGTCCTGGTCACCGAGCCGCTGCCGCGGATCGTCCGGCACAAGGTCTACGCCGCCGACTACGTCGCCGACGTCGCCAGCGGCTCGGCCGGGCTGCAGACCTCCGCCGTGGTCGAGGGCACCCCCGGCGGGCCCGTGCTGATCGGCGCCAGCCGTGAGCGGGTCGGCTTCGACCGCACCCTCTCCCAGGAGGTGCTGCGGCGGCTCGCCGCCCAGGCCGCGGCGCTCTTCCCGGTGCTCGCGGACGTCACCGTGATGCGCACCTACCGGGGCTTCCGCCCTTACCTGCCGGACCACCTGCCGGCCATCGGCGAGGACCCCAGGGCGCCCGGGCTCTACCACGCCTGCGGGCACGAGGGCGCCGGCATCGGGCTGGCCCCGGCGACCGGCCTGCTGATCAGCGAGCAACTGACCGGCAAGCAGCCGGAACTGGACCTCGCGCCGTTCCGCCCGGACCGCTTCCCGGCGGACGCCGGGGCCTGAGCCCGGGACTGCTGCCTGCCTGCCTGCCGACTGCCTCGCTCTGTCGATCGCCCTCGTTCGTCGACCAACCCCGGAACGGAGAAGCCGCCGATGCGCCGCACCCCCGCCGACCTGGTCCGGGCCGAACCCGGCCCCGCCCACCACATCGAGTTCGACGGCCGACCCGTCCCGGCCCTGCCCGGACAGTCGATCGCCGCCGCGCTCTGGGCCGACGGCGTGCTCGCCTGGCGCACCACCCGGGTCGGCGGCCGGCCGCGCGGGGTGTTCTGCGGCATCGGCGCCTGCTTCGACTGCCTGGCCACCGTCGACGGCCGCCCCAACCAGCGCACCTGCCTGCTCCCCGCCGAACCCGGCACCACCGTCACCACCCAGGAGGGCAACGGCCGTGCCGACCTCGCCGTCTGACCGGGCCGCCGCCGAAGCGGCCCGACGCCCCGACCTCGCGGTGATCGGCGCCGGCCCGGCCGGGCTCGCGGCCGCCGTGACCGTTGCCGACCTCGGGCTGCGCTGCGTCCTGCTGGACGCAGGCCGAAGCACCGGCGGGCAGTACTACCGGCACCCCGCGCCCGGCCTCGGCGCCGCCCGCCCGGACCGGCTCCACCACGGCTGGTCCGTCTACACCGGACTGGCCGACCGGCTCGCCGCGCACGAGCGGGCCGGGCGGGTCCGCTTCCTCGGCGGCCACCAGGTGTGGGCGCTGGAGCGGACCGGCGACGGCTTCGCCGTGCACGTCACGCGCGGACCGGAGGCCACCGACCGGGCCACCGTCCCGGCCGCGTCCGTGCTGCTCGCCACCGGTGCGTACGAGCGCCAGCTGCCGTTCCCCGGCTGGACCCTGCCCGGGGTGGTCACCGCGGGCGGCGCACAGGCGATGCTCAAGGCCGGGCTGGTGCTGCCCGGACGGCGGATCGTGGTGGCCGGCAGCGGGCCGCTGCTGCTCGCGGCGGCGTCCTCGCTGGTCACCGCCGGGGCCGAGGTGCCCGCGGTCGTCGAGGCCACCGACTACCTCGGCTACGCCCGGCGCCCCGGCGCCTTGGCGGCCGTCCCCGCCAAGCTCGTCGAGGGCGCCGGCCACGGGAGCACGCTGCTGCGGCACGGCGTGCGGCTGCGCCCGCGCAGTGCCGTCGTCGAGGCGCACGGGACCGAGCGGGTCACCGCCGTCACGGTGGCCCGGCTGGACGCCGACTGGCGGCCGGTGCCCGGCACCGAACGCCGGATCGCCTGCGACGCCGTCGCCGTGGGCCACGGGCTGCTGCCGCAGATCGACCTGGCCACCGAACTGGGCGCGGCCACCAGGACCGCCCCGGACGGCGCGGCCGGGCTCCAGGTCGACGCCCGGCTGCGCACCACCGTGCCCGGCCTCTGGTCGGCGGGGGAGACCAACGGCGTCGGCGGCGCGGACCTCGCGATCGTGGAGGGCGAACTGGCCGCGCACGCCGTGGCTGACCGGCTGCCGAAGCCCGCACTGCTGCGCCGCCGGGCCCGGCTGCGGAACTTCGCCGACCTGATGGCCGCGGCCCACCGGCCCGGCCCCGGCTGGACCGGCTGGCTGCGCCCGGACACCGACGTCTGCCGGTGCGAGGAGGTGCCGGTCTCGGCGATCCGGGAGGCCGTGGACGAGCTGGGTGCGGGCGATCCGCGCACCGTCAAGCTGCTCACCCGGGCCGGGATGGGCTGGTGCCAGGGCCGGATGTGCGGTCCGGCCGTGGCCTGCCTGGCCGGCTCGGGTGAGCCGGGGCCGGACCGGCGGCCGCTGGCCTGCCCGGTGCCGCTGTCGCAGCTGGCGGCCGGGCCAGCTGGGCCGTCCGGGTCGTTCGGGTCGTCCGGGTCGTCCGGGTCGTTCGGCGAGGCCGGCGACACGCCTTAGGGCATGTTGCGGGCCGGGGACCCCTGTCGCCGGCCCAGCTACCCAAAAAAAATGTCACACCAACCCCCCGAGCTCATCGGGTGCAACACCCCCCACCCCACCCCCCCGCCCGCGGTGGGCGCAGACCCCCGCGCGGTCCCCCGGCCGGGACGGCGCCACCAAATCGACAACCCCCCCGCCCCGGCCCCCGCCCCCTTGGGCCCCCGCCCCGGGGGGGGGGGGGGCGGCGCCCCCCGC